>CALMMO010000259.1 GCA_937868455.1 uncultured Marmoricola sp. | reverse complement strand
ACCGCATCGATCCGATGCGACCGGGTGCCTCGTTGCGGCGCGGACAGTTTGACGCCCTGTGGGCTGACCTGGTGGACCTGTTGGCTGAAGGGGTGCGGGTTGGGCGCATAGATACCGTGCGCCCTGAACACACGCCAGAGGCGATGGGCCGCGATCCTCGTAAGGATGATCACGGGGGAGAGGTCTACGTGTATCGGCGCACCAGCCAGCCGTGTCACGTGTGCAACTCAGCCGTGCGCACCGCTGAACTTGAGGGTCGCAATCTGTTTTGGTGTCCGCGCTGTCAGCCGAAGTTCCGCTCGCGCGCCAAGTGACGCAGTCACCCGAGTTCGTGATCACAGGCCCGGGTGTGGAATGATTGCCCGGCCTTCCCCGCAACCGTGGTGATGGCGCGCGGATGTAGCTCAATGGTAGAGCCCCAGTCTTCCAAACTGGCTACGCGGGTTCGATTCCCGTCATCCGCTCGGAGCGTGTCCGACGTACGCCTTTCGAGGCGTGAAACGGGGCGTAGCGTAGTGGCTAGCGCGCCTGCTTTGGGAGCAGGAGACCGCAGGTTCGAGTCCTGTCGCCCCGACTCGTCGGACCGCTCCACCTCGTGTGCGGCCAACTCCGCGCATTGACCCAGACGCACCACCGACCAGATGCAGCACCAACCAAGGAGAACCCCGTGAAGAGCACCGTCGAGACCTTGAACCCCACTCGGGCCAAGCTGACCATCGAGGTGCCCTTTGAGGAGTTGAAGCCGATGCTTGATGAGGCCTACAAAGCCATCGCCAAGCAGATCAACGTCCCAGGGTTCCGTCGCGGCAAGGTGCCCGCTGCGGTCATCGACCGTCAGGTCGGCCGCGGTGCCGTGCTCGACCAGGCCATCAACGAGGCCGTGCCGCAGTTCTACGTCGACGCGTTGCGCGAGCACTCCTTGGTGCCGCTGGCTCAGCCGGAGATTGAGGTGACCAAGTTCGAGGACGGCGAGGTCATCGAGTTCACCGCTGAGGTCGACGTGCAGCCCACCATCGAATTGCCTAACTACGAAGGCCTTGAGGTCAGCGTCTCTGACGTCAGTGTCTCCGACGATGAGGTCGACGCCGACCTAGCCGCCTTGCGCGAGCGCTTTGCAACTCTCAACGACGTGGAGCGCGCTGCAGCCGACGGCGACTTCGTAAGCATCGACCTCGCAGCCACCCACGACGGCGAGGCTGTCGAAGGTGGCGAGATTGCCGGATTTAGCTACAAGGTTGGCCGCGGCGGCATGCTGCCTGGCATCGACGAGGCCTTGACCGGCATGTCTGCTGGTGACTCAAAGACTTTCGTTTCCCAACTGCTCGGCGGCGAACTTGAGGGCCAAGACGTTGATGTCTCGGTCACGGTCAACGCTGTGAAGGAGCAGGTGCTGCCCGAACTCGATGAGGAGTTCGCCCAGACCGCTTCGGAGTTCGACACCATCGAAGAACTCACCGCCGACGTACGCACTCGCCTTGAGAGCGCCAAGCGCACTGAGCAGGCCAACGAGGCCCGTGACGCAGTTTTGGAGAAGTTGCTCGATGGCGTCGACGTGCCAGTGCCCGACGGTTTGCTGGCTAGCCAGGTCGAGTCGCGTCGTGCAGACGTTGAGCGGCAGTTGGGCTGGGCGGGCATGACCCTCCAGCAGTACCTCGATAACCAAAAGCAGACCGAAGACGAGTTTGACGGCGAGATCGAAAAGCAGGTCCGCGACGGAATCGCTGCTCAGTTCATCCTCGATGAGATCGCTAAGAAAGAAGAGATCAACGTCGAAGAGAACGAGTTGAGCGAAGCGCTGTGGACGCGCGCTCAGCAGTCGGGCCAAGACCCCAACGAGTTCGTCAAGCACATGGTGGAGCACAACCACATCCCCGAACTTGTTGCCGAGATCGTGCGCGGCAAGGCGCTCGGTGTTGTGGTCGCAGCAGCCAGTGTCAAAGACGCCTCCGGCAACGCCGTCGATTTGGGCGAAGCGGTCGCCACCGACGAGTGACCTGCGGCCCTTAGAGGCCGCTGACCAAGCAAAGTCGACGCATTGATAGCCTCACCCCAACCTGGGGAGGGGACAAAATGGGGGAAACACGTCAAGTTGGCGCTGCGTCGCGCCGGCAGGTCGCAACCGGAGCGCTCTGGGCGGTGCCAACAGTCGTCATGAGCACTGCGGCACCATCGCTGGCGGCGTCGTCGGCGGTGATCACCGGCAACGTGTGCAAGCTGTTTTATGGCTCGGGCACCGTCAACTATCAAACCCACAGCATCTATTGGGGTGTCACTTCTGACACCGGCACTATCCCTGCTGGCACGGTGGTGAAGTTCACCGTCATCGTCGATCCCTCGACCAATCCCGATGGCCTCACCGGGTGGGACGTGCCAACCAACGAGTATCCGGCTGGGTACTCAGTGACCAGCACCGCCGGACCTTGGTACATCTCCTACTCACCCGCGCGGGGAACCGCGTTGACGGGCAGCCAGAGTTTCACGGTCGTCATCACGTTCAATCAGGCGTACGTCGGCAGCTTCTGTGCCGCCAGCATTTGGAACGACACCTTCACCTTGCGGCCTGCTTCAACGATTTCCATCAGCGGCGCCACAGTGACCGGTGCCGCCTCAGCAGGAACCTCAGGTTTGAGCTACCAGGCCGCTCGTCGCTACCCGAACTCAATCAACAGCACCGGTCGCCTTCCGCATGTCTTCATCTCGAAGTCTGGGCTTCAGTCCTGTTACCCCCCAGTGCAGTGGAGCATCGTGTTGAGCAAGACAGGTGCTGACAACGTCACCACCTATCCCAGTGGCTACACCGTGCCCAGTCCGTGCACATGGGACGGACTCACTTGCTCGGGAACTACCGGAACCAGCATCCCGCGTTTGGGCGCGGTGCAAACCGCACAGTTCATCGCAAACGTCTGCTGAGCGGTCGGCGTACGCCTGCGGCGAACACCGGGCCATAGTGCGTGGAACCTGACGATCTCTTGGCTATGGTCATGGCGTGACCGACTTCAACAACATCCAAGCCAGCGGCGGCGGTGTGCCGACCTACGGGCTCGACGACCACATTTATCAGCGACTGCTTAAAGAACGCATCATCTTTTTGGGTTCTGAAGTGCGCGACCAAAACGCCAATGCCATCTGTGCCCAGATGCTGCTGCTCTCTGCCGAAGATCCTGAGGCCGACATCTTCTTGCACATCAACTCACCTGGCGGATCGGTCGACTCCGGCATGGCGATCTACGACACGATGAACTACATCCCCAACGATGTGGCGACTGTGGCGATGGGCCTGGCTGCCTCGATGGGACAGTTCCTGCTCTGCGCCGGCACCCCTGGCAAGCGTTACGCCCTGCCGCACGCGCGCATCATGATGCACCAGCCTTCAGGTGGCATGGGCGGTTCAGCCTCAGACATCAAGATCCAGGCTCAGCAATCGCTGCACATCAAGAAGGTTCTTTTCGAACTGATCTCCCAGCACACCGGGCAGCCACTCGAGCAGGTTGAGCAAGACGCCGATCGCGATCGCTGGTTCACCGCTGAGCAGGCCAAAGACTATGGATTCATTGACCAGGTCGTCACCAGCGCACGCGAGGCAGCTGACGAAGGTCGACCCGCACACGGACTCAAGGACTAAGCGATGAACTACTACATCCCTCAGTGGGAAGAGCGCACTTCCTACGGCATCCGCCGCATCGACCCCTACGCCAAGCTCTTCGAAGAGCGCATCATCTTCTTGGGCACTCCGATCAGCGACGACATCGCTAACGCGGTGATGGCTCAGCTGATGTGCCTGGAGTCGATGGACCCCGAGCGCGACATCCAGATCTACATCAACTCTCCAGGCGGATCGTTTACCGCGATGACCGCGATCTACGACACGATGCGCTTCATCAAGCCTGACGTGCAGACCGTGTGCTTGGGGCAGGCAGCCTCGGCAGCCGCGATCTTGTTGGCAGCCGGCGCGCCTGGCAAGCGTCTTGCTCTGCCCAACAGCCGCATCCTGATTCACCAGCCCTACACCGAAGGCACCTACGGCCAATCCTCAGACATTGAGATTCAGGCCAACGAGATCCTGCGGATGCGCGAGACGCTGGAGAAGATGATCGCTGAGCACAGCGGCCGATCGATGGAAGACGTCAGTCGAGACATTGAGCGCGACAAGATCCTGACTGCTGAGGGAGCTGTCGAATACGGCCTGATTGACGCGGTTCTTGAGTCGCGCAAGGCGGCACTGATCTAGGTGGTGCGACTAGCCGTGGGTGCGTCGTACCCGGATTTCAGGGGTGCAAGCAGTTACGGTCTAGACGCTATTGGTTCATGCATGACGAGGGGAGACGATTTCTGTGGCACGCATCGGTGACGGTGGCGACCTGCTCAAGTGCTCCTTTTGTGGCAAGAGCCAAAAGCAGGTCAAGAAGCTCATTGCGGGCCCAGGGGTCTACATCTGCGATGAGTGCATTGAGCTGTGCAACGAGATCATCGAGGAGGAGCTCAACGAGGCCGGCGAGATCGGTCTTGAGGAGTTGCCCAAGCCACGTGAAATCTTCGACTTCCTCAACTCTTATGTGATTGGCCAAGAGACAGCCAAGAAGTCATTGGCTGTCGCGGTCTACAACCACTACAAGCGAGTGCAGGCATCAGCCAAAGAGGCCAGCAATGGTCGCCACAGCAAAGACGAGTTGGTCGAGGTCGCCAAGTCCAACATCTTGGTGATCGGTCCCACCGGTTGCGGCAAGACCTACCTCGCCCAAACGTTGGCCCGCATGCTCAACGTGCCCTTTGCGATCGCCGATGCCACGGCATTGACTGAGGCTGGCTATGTCGGCGAAGACGTTGAGAACATCTTGCTCAAGCTGATCCAAGCCGCTGACTATGACGTCAAAAAGGCTGAGACCGGCATCGTCTACATCGACGAGATCGACAAGGTGGCCCGCAAGGCCGAAAACCCATCGATCACCCGTGATGTCTCTGGCGAGGGCGTGCAGCAAGCTCTGCTCAAGATCCTTGAAGGCACCACCGCATCAGTGCCGCCGCAAGGTGGTCGCAAGCACCCGCATCAAGAGTTCATCCAGATCGACACGACCAACATCTTGTTCGTCGTGGGCGGCGCGTTCGCAGGCCTCGAGCACATCATCGAGCAGCGTGTTGGCAAGAAGTCATTGGGTTTCACTGCTGAGATCAAAGATGCAGCCGAGCGCGAGGCCGATGCCATGTTCGCTCAGGTGCGGCCCGAAGACTTGGTGAAGTTCGGCTTGATCCCCGAATTCATCGGTCGGTTGCCGCTGATCGCCAACGTCGCCAAGCTCGACGAGCCTGCGCTCATCCAGATTCTCACCGAGCCTCGCAATGCGCTGGTGAAGCAATACCAACGTCTTTTCGAGCTCGATGGCGTCGAACTCGAGTTCACCGAGTCGGCCGTGCACGCGATCGCCGAGCACGCGTTGGAGCGAGGCACCGGTGCTCGTGGGCTTCGCGCCATCATCGAAGAAGTGCTGCTCAATGTGATGTACGACGTGCCCTCACGCGGCGATGTCGCCAAGGTAATCGTCACCGAAGACACCGTGCGCAACGGCGCGGCACCCACGTTGGTGACGCGCACCGAAGGCAAGAAGTCGGCCTGAGCCGACCCGCTTAGCCCTCGACTGGGGCGAGTTCGGCAACCACTCGCAGTTCGTCGCCACCTTCGCTGAACACCAAGTCGCCGGTGATTCGACCAGCCTTGCGAAGGTCCTCAGCTGCGGCTTTGGCCGCGTTGACTGAGCCCGTCGGGCCAGTGATTTCAACCCGGCTCAACTCGGCCCGCATCGACACCTTTGCTTGTGACTTCGCGCCACGGATCCCCATCAGAGCAGTCGAGACCGCAGCCAGGATGGAAGCGTCGCCTGGCTCGCGTTCGGGTGCGGTCGGCCACTCTTGGCGGTGAACCGAGCCTGATTGCCACCACGACCAGACCTCTTCGGTGGCGTAGGGCATAAACGGTGCTAGCAGACGCAACTGCACATGCAACGCCGTGGCCAAGGCTGCCTTGGCCGACTCGGTGGCTGGTCCGCCATCTTCGGCGTAGGCGCGTTCCTTGACCAACTCGAGGTAGTCATCGCAAAAGCCCCAGAAGAAGCTTTCGGTTGTTTCCAACGCGGTCGTGTAGTCGTAGGCCTCAAATGAGGCTGTCGCCTTGCGCACGACCTCGTGCAACGCCGCCAACATGGCTAGATCGACGGCTTCGGTCACCAGCGACGGGTCAGGGTTGTCGGCCTTGACCGACCCGATGACGAACTTCGAGGCGTTGAGCACCTTCATAGCCAAGCGGCGCCCCACCTTCATCTGAGTCTCATCGAAGGGGGAGTCCAAGCCGGGTCGAGCGGTGGCTGAACGCCAACGCACCGCGTCGGCGCCATAGGTGTCCAAGATGTGCGTGGGCACCACAACGTTGCCCTTGGACTTGCTCATCTTCTTGCGATCAGGGTCAACGATGAAGCCCGAGATCATCGCGTGTGACCACGGAGCGACCCCGTTTTCAAAGTGAGCGCGCACCACGCGGCTAAAGAGCCAGGTGCGGATGATGTCGTGTGCGTGGGTGCACAGGTCCATCGGGAAAACCCGCTGCCACAAGTCGGGGTCGCTCTCCCAACCACCGGCGATGTGGGGAGTCAGTGACGAGGTCGCCCAGGTGTCCATCACGTCGGGGTCGCCGATGAAGCCGCCTGGCTTGCCGCGCTGAGACTCCTCATAACCTCCGGGAACGTCGGTGGAGGGGTCGATAGGCAGGTCCGCCTCACTGGGCAACAGTGGGTGGTCGTAGTCAGGCTCGGCTTCGTCGTTGAGTGGGTACCAGACCGGGAACCCGATGCCAAAGAAGCGTTGCCGCGAGATCAGCCAGTCGCCGTTGAGCCCGCCGACCCAGTTGTCGTACCTGTGCCTCATGTGTGTGGGCAGCCAGTCGATCTCGGCGCCGCGCTCGATCATCTCCGCACGCAGGTCAGAGTCACGACCACCGTTGCGGATGTACCACTGCCGCGTGGAAACGATTTCGAGCGGCTTGTCGCCCTTCTCAAAGAAGTTCGTCATGCGCTGGGTCGGCTTTGGCTCGCCATCGAGGTCACCAGACTCGCGCAGCATCGCCACCATGGCTTCACGAGCCGAGAACGTGGTTTTGCCCGCCAGGTTTGCGTACACATCGGCACAATCGCTGAGCCAGGCAGGAGTCTCACGGTGCAAACGACCGTCGCGGCCGATCACGGTGCGCACTGGCAGCTGAAGTTCACGCCACCACTGCACATCGGTGAGGTCGCCAAAGGTGCAGCACATCGCGATACCAGCGCCCTTGTCAGGCTCGGCCGCCTCATGCGCCAACACCGGCACCTCGACACCAAAGACAGGGGAGGTCACGGTGGTGCCAAACAGCGGCTTGTAACGCTCGTCGTCGGGGTGAGCGATCAGTGCCACGACGGCTGGAATCAGCTCGGGCCTGGTGGTCTCGATGTAGATCGGTGAACCGTCGGCGGCGTGGAAAGCAACCCGGTGGTAGTGACCTGAATATTCCCGCGCTTCGAGTTCGGCCTGTGCGACCGCAGTCTGGAAGGTCACATCCCACAGGGTCGGCGCCTCCTGGAGGTAGGCCTCACCGCGTGCGTAGTTGCGCAAGAACGCGGTCTGGCTGACCTTGGTCGCCTTGGGTCCGATGGTGGTGTAGGTCTGGCTCCAGTCAACAGAGAGGCCCAGCGTGCGCCACAGACTTTCAAACGCCTTCTCGTCCTCTTCGACCAACTGCTCGCACAAGGCGATGAAGTTCGGTCGAGAAATCGGGATCTGGCGCTTGGGGTCAGGGTTAGCCGGGGGAGTGAAGTCGGCGTCGAAGGGCAAACTCGGGTCACAACGCACCCCGAAGTAGTTCTGCACCCTGCGCTCAGTCGGCAGACCGTTGTCATCCCAACCCATGGGGTAAAACACCTCTTTGCCCCGCATCCGCTGGAA
>CALMMO010000258.1 GCA_937868455.1 uncultured Marmoricola sp. | reverse complement strand
TCTTGGAATCGGTTAAGTGCACACGTTGTGGCGTTCACATGGAGTTGGCGCCCCGCACTCTCGTGCCGGCCTACGTCCATGATTTGGAGCAACGTGTCGTCAGCAAACCGGGTCGAATGTTGCACCGAGCAATGTCTGACCCGCTTGCCTATCTGCTGGGTTTGCCCCGCGCCGTCTTGCGTCAGCCATTGAAGTTTTGGCGCGAGTTCCGCGCCGTCATCGGCCGCTAACGCAGCCCGCGGCTCATCTGGGCCACAGACTCCAACAGCCGCACAGCCGACTCGTCGTCGACTCGCCTGCCCAGGGATGGTGCCTTGACCAGGGTTACTGCGCCATGGGGGCGCAGGAGATTGACCAGGTCAGCGAAATCCAAGTCCGCCCACTCACCGTCAAGTGCGGCAACTGCCTGCTCGCTGAGCAAGAGCGGAGACGTGAGGACACCGAGTCGCTCACGATCAATAGTTGCGGCGATCCGGTCTCCCACCACCTGCTTGATGGTGTCAGTGACCGGTCGATGCGCAGCAGCTGCGAATTCGCGATCGGTGCTGAACCGCGCCGCCGTGCCCGCAATGAAGGTCCGTGGAGTCAAAGGGCACAGCGGATCATGAATGAGCACGCTGTGCCCAGCGCAGTATGACGTGAGTTCGTCGAGTCTGACCACTGCTCCCATGCCTGCTGGAGCGCTGATCGAGTCATCGACGACCAGCGCTACCTCATGGGCATCTACAGGGATCGCGCTGAGGGCATGCTCAACTAAAGATCGATCATGCAAAAGGTCCAACGGCAATCCGCCGCGGCCAACCAGTGGCACTAGGTAACGCATGGGTGCCAGGGGTTAGGAGGCGAGCACCTCGTCGAGGATGGCTTCTGCCTTGTCTTCGTTGGTGCGCTCTGCAAGCGCCAACTCAGAGACCAGAACCTTGCGTGCCTTGGCCAACATGCGCTTCTCGCCTGCCGAAAGCCCGCGGTCACGCTCACGACGCCACAGGTCGCGAACGACCTCGGCGACCTTGATCACGTCACCAGAGTGAAGCTTCTCCATGTTTGCCTTGAAGCGACGCGACCAGTTGGTCGGTTCTTCAGCGTGGGGGGTGCGAAGCACGTCGAAAACACGGTCAAGACCGGCCTTATCGACAACGTCACGAACACCGACCAAATCGAGGTTGCACGACGGAACCCTGACGACGAGGTCCTGCTGGGCGACAACTCGCAGAACTAGGTACTGCAACTCCTTGCCCTTGATGGTGCGCATCTCGATGTCCTCGATGACCGCGGCCCCGTGATTTGGATAAACGACCGTCTCGCCGACAGTAAAGCTCATATGCAGTTAACCCCTTTCAAGGTGACCAGTCTAACACGGCATCAATGACGCCGAATTGACGTTTCCGCAGGTCAGGAGGCTAAGACAGGGTTGACAGACAGCCTGCGGTGTGCAGTGCGGCACCATTGCAAACCGGCAACGCCGACGAGGTCTAGGCTTAGTTTGGTCGAACAACTTTGGGAGGAAAGCCGTGCGTCGTACTCAGAAGACCTCGTCGTGGTCTCGCGCCATTGCCGTCGTTGCCCTGGTCTTTGCTGCCCCCGCGTTATCTGGTTGCGGCTCCACCTTGTGGCCCACTGACGAGCCCTACAACCCTGGCGTTGGAGTTAACAACCGCGTCGGGTCTGTCAACGTGCTCAACGCCCTCGTGGTCTCTGGCACCCCAGGTTCCGGCACCTTCATTGCCACCTTGGTGAACCGAGACTCAACAAACGCTGACCAACTGTTGTCCGTCGATATTGAAGGCATGACAGTGGGCGGCGGAGTTAACCCAGCTTTGCCCCCGAGCAGCAGCCTCAACTTGGCTGCCGCTGTCGGCGGTGTCGTTGTGACTGGCGACCCCAAGCTTCTTAAAGCCGGACGGTTCATCAGCGTTCGGCTCACCTTCGCCCAGGCCGATCCGGTGACTATCAAGGTCCCGATCGTCACCAACAAAGGCCCCTACGCAGACCTAGCACCCTCCGCAGCACCCACCTCTTAGGAGCACCCGATGAGTTACACCCTGGTGTTACTTCGCCACGGCGAGAGCCAGTGGAACGCCAAGAACCTTTTCACCGGTTGGGTTGATGTCGACCTGACCGACAAAGGTCGTGCTGAAGCCGTCAGAGGCGGCGAACTCATCGCTTCGGCAGGAGTGCTGCCTGACGTCGTACACACCTCACTGCAGCGTCGAGCCATCACCACCGCCGCATTGGCCCTTGATTCAGCTGATCGGCACTGGATCCCGGTGCGGCGTTCGTGGCGCCTCAACGAACGTCACTACGGCGCCTTGCAAGGCAAGGACAAGAAGCAAACCCTTGAGGAGTACGGCGAGGAGCAGTTCATGCTGTGGCGTCGTTCATTCGACACCCCGCCGCCCCCCATCGCAGACGACGACCAGTTCTCCCAAGTGGGCGACCCACGCTATGCCGAACTTGGCGACCAGATGCCTCGCACCGAGTGCCTCAAAGATGTGATCGCTCGCATGCTGCCCTACTGGGAATCAGCGATCGTTCCTGATCTGCGAGATGGCAAGACTGTGCTCATCGCGGCCCACGGCAACTCCCTGCGCGCCATCGTCAAGCACCTCGATCAGATCTCCGACACCGACATCGCTGGGCTCAACATCCCCACCGGTATGCCGTTGGTGTACGAACTCGATGAGGACCTTGTGCCCGTGGTCAAAGGCGGGACCTATTTGGATCCCGAAGCCGCCGCCGCAGCGGCCGCGGCAGTGGCAAATCAGGGCCGGTAAAAGTCACAAGTAAACCTGTGACTTTGGCGCTTTGCGGGGAGGATCTCCCGGGTAAAGCGTCAAAGTCACAAGTAAACCTGTGACTTTTCCCCAGGCTCCGGGGATGCCGCTATTCCTGATCCAAATCCGGGTGGAGATCCCCGGTGACCAAGAAGATCAAGCGCGAGGCGACTGAAACGGCGTGGTCGGCGATCCGCTCGTAGTACCTGCTGAGCAAAGCGACATCCACGGCAGCTTCAACGCCGTGTTTCCAGTCCGACTTGAACAGTTCGCGGAAACTCTTGCGACGAAGTTTGTCGAT
>CALMMO010000257.1 GCA_937868455.1 uncultured Marmoricola sp. | reverse complement strand
CAGCATCGAGCGCTCGCGCCGCCCGTTCATGATGTCGCGACCGACCGTGAAAGCGGCAGCGGCCAGCCAGACGCCTGACTTGGCGATAGGAGTCAGCGGTGAGAGCCGCCGATAGGGCAGAACCTCGTCACTCACAGCCCTGACAGCTCCGAAGCACCCAACTCGGTCAACCGGTCGCGCAATGCTGCAGCCTGGTCGGGCGCGAGGCCTGGGATGTGCGCATCACTGCTAGCCGAGGCCGTGTGCAGTTGTACGTCGGCGAGTTTGAAGACGCGATCAATCGGCCCCTGAGCGACATCGACAAGTTGCATCCGCCCAAAGGGAACGACGGTGAGCCGACGCAGCAACGCACCGCTGGTGATCCACAGGTCGTCGTCTTGTTCGGCGTAGCCAAAGTTGCGCACCCAGCGACCGATCATCCACCAGCGCCAGGCTCCCGTGACCACAACGAGCCCGATCGCAATCTGGAAATAGGTCTCGTAGCCAAAGGTGAGTGAAGCGGCGATGAGGATTGCGATGAACACCAGTCGAATCGCGACCATGCTCAGGCGTTGCTTCCAAGCTAGGGCGAACCGGATGCGAGTCCACTCGCCGTGCGGGGGATCAAAGAGTGCAGACATTGGCTAGAGGCTAGCTCTAACCAACAACGCGGAACCCACTGCGCCGGATGTGAGCCTCCCATGACAGCAAGATCATGGTGGGTTCGGTGTCGAGAGTGTCCCAAGACGGGTCATCCCAGTCGGGCACTTGGAATGCCGACTCGACAGCAGCGTGCTTCGGGGTCGCGTCCGCGGCGACAACAGGTGCCGCTTCGCCTGGCTGCTCTGAGTACGTCGCCGCATGGGTCGGCCGAGGCGCCACTCTCTCGGGGGTTTGGGCAGCCAAGGGAGCTGACAACGGATCTGCCGAGGCAACGTGAGCCGCTGGTGCAACGTGAGTTGCCGGAGCCGGAGTCTGGACAACCGGAGTCTGGGCAACTGGAGCCGCGACGGGCGCGCTTGGCTGCTGTGCCACAGCTGCTGGTACTGCCGGTGCCGGTTCAACAAATGTGGGCGCAGGCGCAGGCTCGGTCACGGCCGGGGCAGCCACTGCCGGTGCTGGCGTCGGCTCAACAAATGTGGGTGCCGGGACAACCACGGGC
>CALMMO010000256.1 GCA_937868455.1 uncultured Marmoricola sp. | reverse complement strand
GCCGAAGGCCATCTGTGCCCGCGGGCCAACGGCTTTCGCCGTACTTTGCGATGAGCGGCTTAGACGAATCAGATCTCCTCAGCGGTGAACTCGTTGTGGAGGGGCGGATCATGCCCGCCTCAAACCACACCTTCTTTGCACGCATTGGCCAGACCGCAGTGGTCTACAAGCCCGTGTCAGGTGAGCGGCCCTTATGGGACTTCCCTAACGGCAATTTGGCGGCGCGTGAGTACTCCGCCAGCCTCATTGACGTGGCATTGGGCTGGCAACTGGTGCCGGAGACGGTGCTGCGCGATGGGCCTGCAGGTCCGGGCATGGTGCAGCGATGGTGTGAGCCCGATGGCCCCGAAGTGGTTGACGTCGTACCCATGGGGGAGGTGCCCGCTGGTTGGCTCCATGTGCTTGATGCCCAAGACGGCGAAGGGCGCCCGGTCTCGTTGATTCACGAGGACTCAGATGGACTGCGCAAGATGGCACTCTTCGATGTCGTCACCAACAACACTGACCGCAAGGGCGGCCACATTTTGAGCATGGCAAACGGTCACCGCTATGGCGTGGACCATGGCATTTGTTTCCACGTTGAGGACAAGTTACGCACCGTGCTGTGGGGCTGGGCCGGTCAACAACTTGGCCCCGAGGAGCGAGACGACCTATCCGCGTTGGACCAGCAACTTCGCGGAGATCTTGGGGCTGCGTTGAGCGACCTCATTGACACCGAGGAAGTGCACGCAACTCAACAGCGCCTGGCTAGCTTGTTGGACCACGGTCAGTTCCCGGTCCCAAGCGGGGAGTGGCCAGCGATTCCTTGGCCGCCGTTCTAGGGCGGGATCTGAGCGCTACTCTTGTCCGACCATGCGCGCCTGGACATCACCTGAGGTTCCCACCCTGTCGATTTGTGGGCCTGAGGTGGCCCTCTTTGACACGGCCACCCAGTCAGTTCGCACCATCACCCCTGAGGGCGTGGCCAAGCTTTACGTCTGCGGGATTACGCCCTACGACGCGACCCACCTGGGCCATGCGAACACCTACGTCACCTTCGACCTGCTCAACCGTGCCTGGCGCACGAGCGGTCACCAGGTGCGTTACGTGCAAAACGTCACCGATGTGGACGACCCACTCCTTGAGCGAGCCAACGCCACCGGAGTTGACTGGGTGGCCCTCGCCGAGCGCGAGACCGAACTCTTCCGCACCGATATGACCGCGTTGAGAGTGCTCGCCCCCGATGCGTACGTCGGCGCCGTTGAATCGATTCCGTGGGTGATCGAGATGATCCAACGCCTCCAGGAGGCCGGATCGGTCTACGCGGTGGACAACGACCTCTACTTTGACGTCCACAGCGACTCCGGATTTGGGTCTATCAGCGGCTGGGATCGCGAGCAGATGATGAAGATCTTCGCTGAGCGTGGTGGAGACCCCGACCGCACTGGCAAGCGTGACCCCCTCGATTGCTTGCTCTGGCTCGCTGCTCGCCCGGGTGAACCAGCATGGGAGTCACCCTTCGGTGCGGGACGCCCAGGGTGGCATGTGGAGTGCAGTGCGATTGCCCGACGTGAATTGGGCACCACGATCGACGTTCAGGGCGGCGGATCGGACCTGATCTTCCCTCACCACGAGATGAGTGCCTCTGAAGCGGCTGTTGCCGACGCTCGGCCGTTTGCACGGGCCTACGTGCACTCGGGCATGGTTGGTCTCGATGGGGAAAAGATGAGTAAGTCGAAGGGCAACCTCGAACTGGTCTCACGCTTGCGCAACACCGGCACCGACCCGATGGCCGTGCGCTTGGCGTTGCTGCGTCATCACTATCGCAGCGACTGGGAGTGGACGCCGGCCCAACTAGACGCCGCGAATGACACCCTGGCAAGCCTGCGCACGGCGGTGGCGCGTCCTGCAGGTCCTGCCGCGCCCATGACTGCAGTGCTGAGTGCGCTCGCAGATGACCTGAATGCCCCGAAGGCGCTACAGATCGTCGAAGAATGGGCCGCAACGCCCGGCACCGATGCCCAGGCTCCTGCCCAAGTGCGCGAACTTGTCGACGCCGCACTCGGCCTCGTGCTTTAACTGTCTCTTTCGCGGCGCTTGAGATAGCGCTCGAATTCGGCAGCTATCGCATCACCTGATGCCTCTGGAAGCGAGGCCGCGTCGTGGTCACGCTCATAGGCCTCGACGTACGCCGCGATCTCCTCATCGTCTTCGGCGAACCTTTCCGCCCCTCGTTGCCAAGCGGAGGCGTCCTCGATGAGTTCGGATTGCTCGATGCGCAACTCCAGCAAATCCTCGACCCGGTTCACCAACGCCAGGGCGGCTTTGTAGTTCGGCCCGTTGGGCAGGTAGTGCGGCACTCCGGCCCACAAAGAGACTGCGGGCATGTCGGTTTGTATGCACGCGTCAAGAATCACGCCCAAGATGCCAGTCGGCCCCTCGTAGTTTGAAGACTCCAGGCCCAGACGATCGGACAGGTCGGGTTCGGTGGCCAAACCGGTGATCGGCACGGGTCGGGTGTGGCTGGCATCAGAGAGGAGAGCACCCAAGGTGATCACCAACTCAACGCCCAACTCTTCGATCGCGGCCAAGACTTCGGAGACAAACTGGCGCCACCGCATGCTCGGCTCGATGCCTCGCATCACGACAACGTCACGCACAGAGCCTGGGGGAGAGGCTGCCACGAACTGAGTGCCAGGCCAGGTGATGCGGCGCATCCCGCGATCGTCTGTTGTCACGTGTGGTCGGGCGACTTGAAAGTCGTAGAAGTCCTCGGGATCGATGCCACCGATGGGTTGCCCATCCCACACCTCGATGAGGTGATCGACTGCCGAGGTGGCGGCGTCGGCCGCGTCGTTCCAACCAGCGAAGGCGACGATGAGCACCGGGCGGCGCAACTTCTCGACGTCTTCGAACTCGATCATTCCCGCAGCCTACGCAAGCGGGGCGCCGTGATGGAACGTGAACACGGTCAGAAGTCAGTGCTGGGCACGACGTAGAATGTCTCTCGGTTTATCAACCAGGTGCGGAGCCCCGCGGCGTTGATCACGTCTTTGGCACCCACTGTGAGGAATTTGTTTCGTGACTGTTCAACACCGTCTCGATGCCACCGCCGCACTCACCCAAGCTCTCACCCAGCGCATTTTGGTCATTGATGGTGCGATGGGAACCGCCATCCAAGGCCACGGCTTGACCGAGGCTGACTACCGCGGCGACAGGTTTCGCGACTGGTCAAGTGATCTGCGCGGCAACAACGATCTGCTGACCCTGACTCAACCCGAACTCATCGCCAGCATCCACCGCGACTACCTCGCTGCCGGTGCAGACATCATCGAAACCAACACCTTCAACTCCCAAGCGATCTCGTTGGGTGACTACGAGATGGCTCACCTTGCCTATGAGTTGAACTTTGAGGCCGCGAAGTTGGCGCGCAGTGAAGCCGATCGGGCGTCGACGCCTGACAGGCCGCGCTATGTCGCAGGCGCGCTCGGCCCCACGACCCGCACCGCGAGCATTTCCCCCGACGTCAACGATCCTGGCGCTCGCAATGTGCTCTTTGATGACCTGGTTGCGGCGTACTCCGAGGCCGCACGCGGCCTGGTCGACGGCGGCGCAGATCTGCTGATCATCGAGACGATCTTTGACACGCTCAACGCCAAAGCCGCCATTTTCGCTGTCGAGTCGCTGTTTGAAGAAGCCGGGCGACGGTGGCCAGTCATCATCTCTGGCACCATCACAGACGCCTCAGGACGCACTTTGTCTGGACAGACGACCGAGGCCTTCTGGAACTCCGTCCGGCACGCCAAACCTCTGTTGATTGGGCTCAACTGCGCTCTTGGCGCGGCCGAGATGCGCCCCTACGTCGCGGAATTGAGCCGAGTCGCTGACACCTTCGTTTCTTGCTACCCCAATGCAGGCCTGCCCAACGCCTTTGGCGAGTACGACGAACAGGCCGAGCAGACCGCAGCCATCGTGGCGGAGTTCGCCACCGCCGGACTGGTCAACATGGTTGGCGGATGCTGTGGCACCACTCCAGGTCACATCGGCGCCATTGCACGAGCCGTCGCGGATGTCGCCCCACGCGAGGTGCCCACGTTGGAGCCAGCCATGCGGCTGGCCGGTCTCGAGCCCGTCAACATCACCGCGCAATCGCTATTCGTCAACGTTGGTGAGCGCACCAACATCACTGGCTCAGCACGGTTTCGCAACCTGATCAAAGCCAACGACTACGACACGGCGCTCAGCGTCGCAGCCCAACAGGTCGAGAGTGGCGCCCAAGTCATCGACGTCAATATGGACGAAGGCATGATCGACGGCGTCGCGGCCATGGACCGGTTCATGAAACTGATCGCTGCCGAGCCCGACATCAGTCGCGTGCCGGTGATGATCGATTCCTCCAAGTGGGAGGTCATTGAGGCCGGGCTCAAGTGCGTGCAAGGCAAGCCGATCGTGAACTCCATCTCGTTGAAGGAGGGGGAGGAATCCTTCATCACTCATGCGCGCCTATGCCGCAAGTACGGCGCAGCCGTGGTGGTGATGGCCTTTGACGAGGCTGGCCAAGCCGACACCTTGGTCCGCAGGCAGGAGATCGCCCAGCGAGCCCACCGAATCCTCACCGAGGTCGTCGGGTTCCCCGGCGAAGACATCATCGTTGACCCCAACGTCTTTGCCGTCGCCACCGGCATCGAAGAGCATGCGGCTTACGGCACCGACTTCATCGAGGCGACTCGATGGATCAAGCAGAATCTGCCGGGCACCTTGGTCTCGGGCGGCATTTCCAATGTCTCCTTCAGTTTCCGGGGCAACAACGCGGTGCGCGAGGCGATCCACGCGGTGTTCTTGTTTCACGCGATCAAAGCCGGACTCGATATGGCGATCGTCAACGCTGGCGCGTTGGTGGTGTACGACGAAATCGACCCAGTTTTGCGAGAGGCAATCGAGGACGTCGTACTCAATCGGCGTGCCGATGCCACGGAGCGACTGCTCGACCTTGCCGAGAGTCACCGAGGCACCGGCGAACAAGACGAAGCCACCGTGGACCAGTGGCGCACTCTGCCGGTAGCCCAGCGGCTCACACATGCGCTGGTCAAAGGTCTCGACGCGCACGTTGAGGCTGACACCGAGGAGTTGCGTGCTGAGATTGCCGCACGTGGGGGAGCGCCCATAGAGGTGATCGAGGGTCCCTTGATGGACGGCATGAACGTCGTTGGCGACCTATTTGGCTCGGGCCGGATGTTCTTGCCTCAGGTGGTCAAGAGCGCTCGGGTGATGAAGAAGGCTGTCGCATATCTGATTCCCTATATCGAGGCCGGCCAGAACGGCGCACCGAGCAGCAACGGCACCGTGGTGATGGCGACCGTCAAGGGCGACGTGCACGACATCGGCAAGAACATCGTGGGAGTCGTGCTGCAGTGCAACAACTTCGAGGTGGTCGATCTGGGCGTCATGGTCCCGGCCCAAAAGATCCTCGACGCGGCACGCGAACTTAACGCTGACCTCATCGGTCTCTCGGGGCTGATCACTCCCTCGCTTGATGAGATGGTCACGGTTGCCTCAGAGATGGCCCGCCAGGGCTTCGAGATTCCCCTACTCATCGGCGGCGCGACGACATCTCGGGCCCACACTGCGGTGAAGGTCGACCCGCGCTATGAGCACCCTGTCGTGTGGGTGAAGGACGCTTCTCGGTCGGTGCCGGTGGCAGCCGCGTTGCTCTCGGCGGAGCAACGAGACGACTTCTTGGCTCAGATCCAAGATGACTACGACTCGCTGCGTGAGCGCCACGCGTCTAAGACCGAGCGACCGATGGTTGCCATAGCTAGGGCCCGCGCGAATGCCTCGCAGGTCGACTGGGCCTTGAAGCACCCCGCGCCTCGCAAACCGGGTGTGCACGTCTTTGAGAACTTCGACCTTGGCCAGTTGCGCGACTACATCGATTGGCAGCCATTCTTCAACGCGTGGGAGATCAAGGGCTCCTTCCCCGACCTACTCAACCAACCAGGGGTTGGGCCTGCGGCTCGCAAGTTGTACGACGACGCCAATGCCATGCTCGACCTCATCATCGGTGAAGGCTGGTTGCAGGCCAACGCCGTGGTCGGACTATTCCCGGCTCGCGCCGAGGGCGATGACATCGTCGTCACTGCCGATGGACGTGAAGTGCGTCTGTGCCATCTGCGCCAGCAAGGCGTCCACCGCGAAGGCGTGCCCAACCGCTGCCTGAGCGACTTTGTCGACACCGTGGATGATCACCTCGGCTTCTTTGCGGTGACGGCAGGGATTGGTTCGCAAGAGCGGGTGCAAGCGTTCAAAGCTGAACACGATGACTACTCCGCCATCTTGCTCGAGGCACTGGCCGACCGACTAGCAGAAGCATTTGCCGAACGCATGCACGAACTCGTTCGCACAGACCTGTGGGGCTACGCCCCCGATGAATCACTGAGCGGTGAAGACTTGCTCAAGGAGCGCTACGCGGGCATTCGCCCCGCAGCTGGCTACCCGGCCTGTCCAGATCACACCGAGAAGTCGACGCTGTGGGAACTGCTCGATGTGGAGTCGCGCACCGGGATCAGCTTGACCGAGTCGATGGCCATGTGGCCG
>CALMMO010000255.1 GCA_937868455.1 uncultured Marmoricola sp. | reverse complement strand
TCCTTGAGGCTGACAGCTCCAACTTCTTGAGCAAGGCATTGACTCGCCAGCACGTGCAATGGGCAGATGTCGTGCTCACGATGGAAAACTCCCACCGAACGTATCTGATCGAAGACCACCCCGGCGCGGTGAAGAAACTGTTCACTCTGGGTCAGTTCGTCGCCCGGAGCAGTGAACTCTCCACTGGAGGTCTCACCGTGATCGCGGAGGCGAATGCTCGCCGAAGCCTCGCCAAAGCTGAAGAGGATGTCGCTGACCCCTTCCGTCGGGGCAGCACGGTTGCGCGCGAGTGTGCCGATCGCCTCAACGAACTGTGCACGAGGCTTATCAGCAATCTGAGTCGCTAGTTCAAACGCAGCGCCCCAAAAACCGGCGAAGACCTCGAGGGGGTTTCCTCGAGGTCTTCGCTTGCAGCAGCTAACCCAGCCCTGTGGGGCCGGTCAGCCGGCGCTTTTCGTGTCAGCCGATTTCGCTGGCAACTGCCTTGAGAGCCTCAGCGGTCTCCTTGACGGCCTTGCGAGCCGAGGTGACAGTGGCCTTGGCGTTGCTCTTGGTGTTAACAGCAGCCTTCTTGACAGCCGGGGTAGCCGAAACAGCCTTCTTGGCAGTCGCCTTGGTGGCCTGGGCGGTCTTCTTGACCTCAGCAGTGCCAGCGGCTGCAGCCTTCTTGGCAGAGGTGGTGGTCGCCTTGGCCTTCGACACTGCGGTCTTGGTGGCCTTCTCGGCCTCGAGAACCTCAGGGTTCTTACGGATCTTGGTGACCAACTGCTCGCCGCGCTTGGCCAGGTCCGTGTACACGCCGTTGATGTCAGCGACAGCGTCGGTGACGAGGGCTTCAACCTTGGCCGGGAAAGCCTTGATCTCGGCCACGGTGGTGGTCACAACCTGCTCAACCTTGGTCTGACGTGCCTTGGCTTCCTTGCCCAGCTCTTCGACTCCGGTCTCAACAAAGGTCCGGGCCTTGGTCTGCAGAGCCTTGGGGTCACTGACCTGCTTCTGGACGTCGGTCACGAGCTTCTGTGCGCCGGTGACGCGCTTGGCAGCCTCGGCAACGTAGCCACGGCCGAGCTCAACGGCTAGGTCAGTGGCGCCGGCGGCGGCGTAGGCCGACTTCACGGCTTCGGTCTTGATGGTCTCGACGCTAAATGCGGTCTTGGCCATGATTTCTCTCTCCTTCAGATGCTCGATTGTTCGAGCGGTTGGGTGATTCACTTCGTGGACTTGGTGCCCTTGACCGGGGCGCTTGCCTCCGGCTTCGCAGGCTGGTTGCTTGCCCTGAACGACTGGTAGATATCGAGTAGGGATTGCTTTTGGCGTTCGGTCAGACCCGGGTCAGACAGCACTGCGAGCTCCACTGAGCGCACCTCGTCTTCATCGGGGTTGAGGATGCCTGCTTGCACATAGAGCTGCTCGGCAGAGATCCGCAGCGCCTTGGCCAAAGCCTGGAGTACGTCGGCTGAGGGCCGGCGCAAACCACGTTCGATTTGGCTGAGGTAGGGGTTGGAAACCCCAGCTTGTTCAGACAGTTGGCGCAGAGTCATCTGGGCGCTTACGCGCTGGTCCTTGAGGTAGTCGCCGAGACTCTCGACGGCTGTGGTGACCTTGCTCTTTGCCATGTCTCAATCTTGCTAACTATTGTTAGCAAACGCAAGCTACTAGCTAGTGAACCTCGTCACAGCGCCTCTCATTCACGAGTCCTTGGAGACGCTTCGCGACTGATCAGAGGGGCAAGGTCGCTCGGATTTCGCCGACGACCTGAGCGCCACCAGTCAACTCCAGCACTCCCGTCGCGCGCGCCCTGGCAGAGTCAACGCCTGGCTCATCAAAGACCCCGAGGCGTTCCAAGATCGCAGCCATCACGATCGGCCTCACCCGAGGCGCACCATCGTCTTGCTTCACTGCGACCGCGCGTCCATCTGAGAGCGCCACCACGTAACACGACTCAGCACCGGCCTTTCCGATCGCGCCCGGGATCGCTGTGAGCAGGGCCTGCTCATCTCGGTGGGTGCCGCTGACAAACTCAGGATGTCTGCGAATCGCCTCAGCGATGGTGAACTCTGGCCCGCTGGTGGCTGCTGCCAACGTTGAGAATGCCCGAGCCAGGCCGATCAGCGAGGCGGTGAAGATTGGCGCGCCACATCCATCGGTAGGGGCCGGGGCGAGCAACGGCTCCTGCGACAGAGCACCGAACGTTTGCGCCAAGGCCACTTGGAGTGGGTGTTGAGGACTCAGATAGTCATGCGTTGACCATCCGTTGTGAACGCACGTTGCCAACATCGCTGCGTGCTTGCCCGAACAGTTCATCAAGATCGGCGCCTTGCCACCGCCTTCGCGAAGCACCGCGTCGCGTGCTTCGTCATCGAGCGGATAGGCGGCTGGGGTCTGCAAATCAGCCTCTGTGAGGCCCGCGCTCGCCAAGATCTGACGGACTCCCGCGACATGGAACGGCTCACCCGAGTGCGAGGCGCACGCCAGCGCCAACAACTGCCCTTCCAAATCGAGACCACAGTTGAGCATGCCCAACGCCTGAATCGGCTTGTTGCACGATCGAGGCAACATTGGCGAGGTCACGTCGCCGTACTGCATCAGCACTGCGCCTGAGGCATCTAGGGCAACCGCTGACCCATAGTGGTGGCCCTCAACAAATCCCGAGCGGACGATCTCCGCCACGACAGGTGCACTCATGGGTCCGACACTAACGACCAGATCGAACAGCCAGGCAGTCCGCATGCCACCATGAGCAGGTGTCTTCGCAAACTCTTGCCCAGATCTGCCCGAGTCCTACCGAAGCAGACGATCTCGAATTGCTGCTATCGGGGGCATTGGCGCCACAGCGTCACTTTGATCCAAACACCTCGGTCAGGCTCGAGCTGCCTGAAGGCACCCAACTCCCCGTCGAACTCGTCGACCCAGAGGGGATGCCGCTGGCTGTGCTGGAACCCGACGGATCCCTCACCAAAGTCGCCGACCACGTAACTGGGGCATTTCGCAGGCTGTACCTCTCCCCTGCGCAAACACAGGAGAGATACGCCGCGCACCTCACCGTTCCGACGGCCGCCGCCCTCACCGAGCAGGACTTGGCCGAGATTGCCTCGCGCCGCGCTCGGGGCCAAGGAGTGCTGCTGTTGGCTCTGTGCGGCACAGGCACCCCGCAGGACCTGAGCAGCATCGGACTTCTCAAAGCCACGCTCGCTGCCGCGGATCTGATTGGGAACGCCGCGGTTGTGGCGGTGCCCCT
>CALMMO010000254.1 GCA_937868455.1 uncultured Marmoricola sp. | reverse complement strand
TGTCAGCGCCTGCTTGGTGGAAGGCGTCGTACTGCTGCTCAAGGCCGTGTACGACGTTGCGAATTTCCTCGTTATCGCTGACCTGAGATGCCAGTTCCTCGGCGGTCGTGGAGGCAGCGCTGAGCAAGCCAGAGATGTCAAAGATCAGCCCGGTGGTGTCGCCCACGGCCTCGATGAGTGCAGCAGAAGCAGCCGGGTAGGGATATTGGGCGACGTAGTGCGGGATGTGAGCAACGTATCCCATCGCGTCATGCCCCCACTCCCCCAACCGAATCTCGAGCAAACCCTGGGCACTGGAGGGGATGCGGAGTTCGCCCTCCCAGATGTTTTGGCGCAACACCAAACGCTGCGAGGTGGCATGGGTGGTCAGTTGCACCGGGCGGGTGTGTGGCACCGCCATCGGCACGGAGCCCAGTGAAACCATCAAGCGGACGCCGAAATGCTCAATAACCGCGCGCACGGCGCCTGCGAACCCTTCCCACCTCATGTCGGGCTCAGGTCCACTCAAGAGCAGGAAGGGAGTGTCTTGGGCGTCGTTGAGCAACCGCACGACCAACCGTGGGGCGTCATAGTCGGTGTAGCGGTTCTCGACGAAAGTCACCGCAGGTCGACGCGCTCGATAGTCGTAGAACTCATCGATATCGAAGCTCGCCACGACTCGACCACCCTCACCTGAATCGATGAGGTGGCCAACGGCCTGGGCGGAGGCGTTGCCGGCGTCGAGGAAACCCTCAAGTGCCACCATCAGCACCGGGCCGTCACTGCGACCTTCAAGCTCTGGCACGTCATCGACGATGTGCACGAACCGCGCGTTTGCCACGAATCAAGCCCCTCTCCTGTTGCGACAACAGTAGAGGTAACCCGCTCTAGACTCTGGGTTATGCCCAAGCACGATGTGCTGGACCTCACCCCTGATGATCAGGTGGCGAGCTTGGTCGATGACGTTCGAGTTCGTTTGGCCGAGCTAGCTGATCCCGTGCGGGCGCCAGCGATGCAGAAATACATGAAGTCGGCATTGCCTTATCGCGGCGTTTCGATGCCCGTGTGTCGACGGCTGTGGCGCACCGCCTTCGATGTCGACCTCACCCCCACCCAGTGGTGGAGCGCGATTGAGTTGTTGTGGCACGAGGCAGAGTTCCGCGAGGAGTTGTACGCCGCAATCGGGCTGGCGCGGCATCGCCGGTTCGTGGACTATCAAGACCCCGGGCTGCTCGAGGAGTATCGACAGCTGATCGCCACCGGTGCGTGGTGGGACGTGGTTGATGAGATCTCAACCCATCTGGTGCGCGACCTGATGCTCTCGGCACCACAGGCGATTGGTCCCCAGCTTCGAGCGTGGTCCACCAGCGATGACATGTGGGTGAGACGAGCCTCGATCATTGGCCAAACGGGTGCTGGGGATCAGATGGACATCGAATTGCTCAGCGCCTGCATCGAGAACAACCTGGACGGCTCGGCGGGTCGTGGACCAGCACAGTCGACGTACGGCAAAGAATTCTTTATCCGCAAAGCCATTGGGTGGGCGTTGCGTGACTACGCCTACACCGACGCCCCCTGGGTGCGTGAGTACGTCGAGCGCCACCGCTCACAACTCAGTGGCCTCAGCATTCGCGAAGCCACCAAACATGTTTAGACCTCGAGCGTTTGGGGCGCCTCTGCGCTGATCTCTTCAACGATGCCGCGCGCGAGTGCCTGGGGGGTCAGACCGATCCGCTCCAAGATGACATCACGTTTGGCGTGGTCAAGGAACTCTTGCGGGATGCCGTGCAGTCGCACTGGAGTCTCG
>CALMMO010000253.1 GCA_937868455.1 uncultured Marmoricola sp. | reverse complement strand
TCACGCGATCACACCAGCGCAGACGTCTGGGAAGACATCGAAGACACGCTGATCACCGCCGATGTCGGCGTTAATTCCGCGACCGAACTTGTGGGTCGGCTCAAGACCCGTCTGCGAGTCGAGGGCGGTGACAACGCCAAAGAGGTGCTGCGCGAGGAACTCGTGCGACTCGTCGACAACGACGCTGACCGCACCCTCAATATCGAGGGTGCCGATGGCCAGCCTGCGATCGTCTTGGTCGTGGGAGTCAATGGCACGGGCAAGACCACGACCGTCGGCAAATTGGCCCGACTGCTGGTGGCCGAAGACAACACCGTGGTCTTGGGCGCTGCCGACACCTTCCGGGCCGCTGCCGCAGAGCAACTTGGCACTTGGGGTGAGCGGGTCGGAGTCAAGGTCGTGCGTGGCCCTGAAGGCTCTGATCCGGCCAGTGTGGCCTTCGATTCGGTGCACGAGGGCATCAGCGAAGGCGTTGACGTGGTCATCGTTGACACAGCCGGTCGACTGCAAAACAAGGCCGGCTTGATGGATGAGCTGGGCAAGATCAAGCGGGTGATCGAAAAGCAGGCGCCCGTGACCGAGGTGTTGTTGGTGCTCGATGCGACCACCGGTCAGAACGGTTTGATGCAGGCCCGGGTCTTCGCTGAGGTCGTCAATGTGACCGGCATCGTGTTGACCAAGCTCGACGGCTCGGCCAAGGGCGGCATCGTCGTCGCCGTACAACGTGAGTTGGGGGTGCCGGTGAAGCTGGTCGGCCTCGGTGAAGGCCCCGATGACCTAGCCCCGTTTGACCCCGCGACCTTCGTTGATGCCTTGCTCGAGGGCTGAGCCCCAAGATTTAACGTGAGCTGACCTCGCGACACATCGTCGAAACGTTGCCGCGCCGCTAGTCGAAACAATCGCCAACCAGGCTGACCACCAACGTCGCGGGCAACGGACAACGTCGTCACTTAGCCGCCCGCGCACCCCGTGTGGGAGGTGACATGGACGGCTATTACAGCTGGATGCTGATCTCGGCGTCACTGGTCTTGATGATGACGACGCCGGCACTGGCTTTGTTTTACGGCGGCATGAGCCGCACCAAATCTGTGCTCAACATGATGATGATGTCCTTTAGTGCCACGGGCATTGTCGGGCTCACCTACGTCTTGTGGGGCTGGTCGATGTCTTTCAGCTCATTGGGTTGGGCTGCTGCAGATTCACAACACCCGGGCTGGGACTTCGCGACACTGTTCGCAAACCCATTCGACCAATTCGGTCTGCAGGGCACGCAACCTGCGAACTACGTCTTCGTGGCGTTCCAGTTGACGTTCGCGGTGATCACTGCGGCGCTCATCAGCGGCGCGATCGCGGATCGGGTGAAGTTCTCAGCCTGGATTGTGTTCGTGCCGATCTGGATCACCGCGTCCTACTTCCCCATGGCTCACATGGTGTGGGGCGGCGGGTTCCTGTCAAACGCGGCTGGTGGGCTCGCCGATGTGATCTTCAGTGGCGATGGGGCTGCAGCCGTGGCTCCCATCGATTACGCCGGCGGCACTGTCGTCCACATCAACGCAGGAGTCGCCGGGTTAGTGCTGGCGCTGATCATCGGGGTGCGGCGGGGGTTCGGCAAGGAGCCGATGAAACCGCACAACCTGACCCTGACCATGATCGGCGCTGGGTTGTTGTGGTTTGGCTGGTTTGGCTTCAACGCGGGTTCGATCGTCTTCACCTCGACCAAAGAGTCAGAAATGATCACGCAGTTCACCACCGAAACGGGCCTGGTGTGGATCAACACCACCACGGCCACCTGCGCTGCCATGATCGGCTGGCTTGTGGTGGAGAGAGTGCGTGATGGCAAGGCCACCTCGCTGGGTGCCGCATCCGGTGTCGTTGCTGGCCTCGTCGCGATCACTCCCGCGTGTGGTGCGGTGAGCCCTCTGGGCGCCATCGGTTTGGGGCTGATCGCTGGGGCACTGTGCGCGTTGGCTGTTGGGCTGAAGTTCCGCTTCGGCTTCGACGACTCACTCGATGTTGTGGGCGTCCACCTCGTCGGCGGACTGGTGGGCACCATCGGCGTGGGCTTGTTCTCCACCAGCACGGGGTTGTTGTACGGCGCCGGCGTACGTCAACTCATCGTGCAGGTAGCAGTCGCGCTGTTTGCCGTGGCGTGGTCGGCTGCGGCAACCCTCATCGTGGGGCTCGGGATCAAATACAGCATGGGGTGGCGCATCAGTGATGAAGCTGAACTCGACGGCATCGACTTCGCCGAACACGGTGAGAGCGCCTATGAATTTGGCTCACGAAGCGGCGCCATGGTGCACGGACCAGTGGCATTGAGCAGGCAATCGGCGCTCCAAGAGCAGGGTTCGGCATGAGCCTGCGCGGCACGCTGAGCTATTTACACGACCGTAACAAGGCTGGCCTCAGTGTGTTACCTCAGTCGTGAAGAGTCTGGGCTTATGACACCCCTCGCTGTCCCGACGAACGCTGGCGACACGGCCTGGCTGCTCATCTCGGCCGCGCTTGTGTTGCTGATGGCACCAGGCCTGGCGCTGTTCTATGGCGGGCTGGTGCGCTCCAAGAGCGTGCTGAACATGATGATGATGACCTTTGGGGCGACCGCTGCGGTTCTCGTTGTGTGGGTGCTTGGTGGCTATTCCATTGCCTTTGGAGATGACGTCGCAGGCGGGCTGATTGGCAACCCCATGCAGCACTTTGGCTTAAGCGATTTGGTCTCGGGCACAGCAGATTCGTGGCTCTCAGTGCCGGTGATCTTGTTTGCACTGTTCCAAGGGCTCTTCGCTGTCATCACCGGGGCCTTGATCTCAGGGGCCATTGCGGACCGGGCTCGCTTCGGGGCCTGGATGGTGTTCGTGAGCGTGTGGACCTTGGTGGTCTATGCCCCCGTTGCACATTGGGTCTTTGACTTCTCTCGCGAGGGGCACACCGGGGGATGGCTCGCCAACTCGGTGGGTCTGATCGACTTCGCCGGCGGCACTGCGGTTGAAGTGTGTTCGGGAGCCTCCGCACTCGCCCTGGCGCTCGTGGTTGGCAGGCGAGTCGGGTTTGGTCGCGACCCGATGCGACCGCACAACCTGACCCTGGTGATGTTGGGGGCTGGCCTGTTGTGGTTTGGCTGGTTCGGGTTCAACGCAGGCTCGGCGCTAGCTGCCAACCACGCTGCCGGATTGATCTTCGCCACGACGCTCTGCGCCGGCGCTGCCGGAGTGCTGGGCTGGCTGGCCGTCGAGCGGGTGCGTGATGGTCACGCGACCTCACTTGGTGCTGCCTCGGGCATGGTGGCCGGGTTGGTAGCCATCACCCCTAGCTGTGCCTCGGTGACCCCGATTGGTTCGCTCATCATGGGTGCCTCAGCCGGGGCGATCTGTGCCTGGGCAATCGGCTTGAAATACCGCCTGGGCGTCGATGACTCCCTCGATGTTGTCGGCGTGCACATGGTGGGCGGCATCGTCGGCACCTTGGGGGTGGGGCTTCTTGGCTCACCGTTGGCCCCCACCGCCGTCGCCGGCTTGTTGTACGGCGGCGCCCCAACCCAACTAGGCCGCCAAGCCATCGGGGTCGTAGCGGTGCTGGCCTATGCCTTTGTGATGACGTTCATCGTGGGCAAGGTGATCGACAAAACCATGGGCTTCCGTATCGATCCCGAACATGAAGTGAGCGGCATCGACCTCGTCGTACACGCTGAAACTGCTTATGACCTGCATGCCACCGCCGGTGCCCGCAGCGGCCCGTTCGGACACTAAATCGCACACAAAGGAGCACAGCTTTGAAACTCATCACCGCAGTTATCAAGCCGCACAAGTGGGAAGACGTCCGCGCCGCCCTCGAAACCGTTGGCGTGACGGGCATGACCGTCAGTGAGGTCTCGGGCTATGGCCGACAGAAGGGGCACACCGAGGTTTATCGCGGTGCCGAATACGACATCGCTTTGGTGCCCAAGATCCGCATCGAGATCGTGGTCGACAGCGACGACGTCGAGGTGATCTCGGCGGCCATCGTGCAAGCTGCCTCAACTGGTCGCATTGGCGACGGCAAAGTCTGGGTGACCCCGGTTGAGAGCGTGGTTCGCGTGCGCACCGGCGAGCGCGATGAGGGCGCGATCTAACACGTGAGTGCTGCTCAACGCGCAGAGCGCACGGTGGCAGCCGACGCGCTGTGTGTGCAGGCCTTCGAGTCCGTCAGCGCACCTACAGTGGGGGTCGCGCTGGTTGCCGTGGGGGGCTTTGGTCGCCGTGAATTGGCCCCCTTCTCCGACCTCGACGTCATCTTGGTGATCGATGACGACGTTGAGGTAGGGGATTGGGCGGGGGCATTGTGGTACCCGCTGTGGGACTCGGGGACCAAACTCGACCACTCCGTGCGCTCGTTTGCAGATGTGGTTGAGACCGCGACAGCCGACCTGCGGGTGATGTTGGGGCTGCTCGATGCCCGCCACTTGGCTGGCGATCCCAACCTGACATTGCGACTGCGCACCACCATCTTGACCCAGTGGCGCCGAGACGCCCGGTCGCGACTGCTCGAACTCAAAACCTTGGGGGAGGGCCGCGCTTCGCTGCTGGGCGAACTCGCGCATTCGTCGGTGCCTGACCTCAAGGAATCTGTGGGTGGTCTGCGTGATGCCACCGTGCTCAACGCGCTGGTGGCTAGCTGGCTAGTCGATGTGCCGCACGTGGAGGTGGAGCGCTCTCGCACGGCCCTGCTCGACGTACGTGATGCGCTGCATGATGTCGCTGGTCGTGGCACCGACCGAGTGGCCCCGGAGTTTTGGCCAGAGATTGCTGCGCGGTTGGGGTTTGCCGATGGCACTGACGCGCAGCGTCGTACTCGGGCGCACGCGCGCCGCCTGCGCCATCTCTCGCGCCTGACCTGGAGTCGGGCCGAGGCCACTGTGCGCAAGCCCAGCCTCAATCGCCGACCCCAGTTGGAGACGATCGCCCCGGGCATCGCGCTCTCCCATGGTGAAGTCGTGCTCGACAAGGCCACTCGACCCACGAACGATGGCTTGCTCTTGCTCAGTGCTGCCGCTCATGCAGCCGAGCGCGGGCTGACGCTCTCACCGGCCACCGCGGCCCGCCTCGTGCGCGAGTGCCCGCCGTTGCCCACCCCATGGCCGCGAGCTGCCCGGGAGTTGGTGGTGCGACTGCTGGCCGCGGGGCGTGGGCTCGAAGCAGTCTGGGAGACCCTCGATGAGACGGGCGCTGTGGCTTCGATCTTGCCCGAGTGGGAACAGATCAGACTGCTGCCCCACGCCTCAGTCGTCCACCGATTCACGGTTGACCGGCACGTCATTGAGACCTGCATCGAGGCTTCGGGGTTGATTAGACGGGTCGCGCGCCCCGACTTGTTGATGATGGCCGCGCTCCTGCACGACATCGGCAAGGGCGGCACGGTGCCGCACTCGGTCGCCGGGGCGCCGCTGGCTCACACGGTGGCCCTGCGGATGGGATTTTCTAATCCGGATGCCCAGACCATCAGCACCTTGGTGCGCTGGCACTTACTGCTGCCAGAGACGGCCACGACACGCGATCCTGATGACCCAGCCACAGCCACACATGTCACGACGCGCATCGGCGATCTAGCCACTCTCGACCTGTTGATGGCCCTGACCGAGGCCGATGCCCGCGCCACCTCTGACACGGCATGGTCGACCTGGCGGGCGGGCCTGATCAGGTCCCTGTTCCGTCGCTGCTCTTCCTTATTGGATGCCAAGGTTGCGCCAGAGACGGGCGCTCATCAGGCGGTGGCCCTTCCCAATGGAGCACTGCTTAATGGAGTACTGCCTGATGGAGTACTGCGCACCGGCTCGCCCGAGGTCATCGTGGAACCCCTCGCTGATGGCGCCCGGGTCAGTGTGATCGCCCCCGACCGGATTGGCCTGTTGGCGGATGCTGCGGCGATGTTGGCCGTCCAGCGAGCCTCGGTGCGGGCCGCGCGCGTGTGGACCGAAGGGGGCTACGCGTTCTCGCAGTGGGAGGTGGCTGACTCCCACCTCGACCCCGCACTCCTTAAGCAACGTCTTGAGGCGATCGTGGCCGGTCGGCTCGATGCACCCACGCGGCTCACGCCTTCAACAGCGCCGAAGCTTGAGCCAAGCGTTGAGGTGCAACTGGGCGCCTCTAAGCAAGCGACCGTCGTGGAGATCCGTGCAGAAGATCGACCTGGGCTGATCTATGCCGTGTGCAGAGCAGTGGCGACCTTTGGGCTCTCGATTCGTTCGGCCCACGTCACCACCATTGGTCCGCAAGCCGTCGATGTCTTCTACGTACAAGACACCCAGGGCCAGGCGCTCAACGGCCCGCAAACCCAGGCGATGCTTGAGGCGATTCGCGAGGGCTTGCGGGCCACAGTGAGCGCTTAGGCGTCCTTGGCTTGTGCGGCCAGGAACCGCACCACTTCTGAGCGTCCTTCGATCACGTAACGCTGGGTGCCAGGGCTTGCAGTGGTGGTGCTCAACCAGGCATCGACCGCGTCAAGCAACTCCGCAGAGGCCAACGGCTTGGGGAAGAGGTACTCCAAGGCCACCGACGCCCGATGGGTGCCAATGGTGGCGAAGGCAGTTTCGGCTGCGACGAAGTACTTCTCCACGAACGGCTTGAGCAACTCTTCCTGGCCAGGCCGCATGAACGACAACGCAATCGAGCGGCCGACTTCGTTGCCCGTGGCTGGATCGAATACGGCGGCCCAGGCCGCTTCCTTTGCGGCGGCATCGGGCAAGGCGGCTCGAGCCGATGCTGCGTGCTCGATGCCCGAGACGGTGTTGTCGCGTTGAAGTTCGGCGGTGATCGCTTCCTCACCAATGCGACCAGACTGGGCGAGCCCAGTCAGAAGACCCCAACGCAGGTCCTGGTCGACGCTGAGTCCCTCAAGAGACACAGAGCCATCCAGAAGCCCGGAGAGGAAGTCACAGGCGAAATCGTTGTGGGCGACCCCAGCCAGTTGGCGCACGAAGGTCAACTGGTGGTCGCTGCCCGGTGCGGCCTGCTGGGCAAGATCGAACATGCCCTTCTCCCAGGTTGCGCGCACCTCGGCCCGGTGAGCAGGTGCGCACAAGTAGTTCACCGCAGCCGAGGCGCTCATCGGGATCCGGCTGACACCCCAAGCGTCGGTCTCAGCGCCAATGTTGGAGAGCACCAGTGCCACGAAGTCTGTGGCCGACATCTCCGCGTCGCGGGTCATGTCCCAGGTCGCCCCCCACACGAGCGCACGAGCCAAGGAGTCATCGAGGCGATCGAGCCCTGAAATCACCGTGGCCAGCGACCGCTCGTCGAGGCGGATCTTGGCGTACGCCAAGTCACCATCGTTGAGCAGCAAGAGGTCGGGCTGCTTTTCGCCCACGACATCGGCAACGGCAGTGGAAGAACCGGCGATGTCGGTTTCGATGTAGCGCCGGCGCACGAGACGACCGTTGACGTCGTCGTACAAGCCAATCCCGAGGCGGTGACGTCGCAAAGTGGGGTAATCGGGGTGCGCGGTTTGCTCAACAGTCAGCGATGAGTAGTTGCCAGCCTCATCGAGTTCAAACTTGGGCGTCAGCGTGTTGACGCCAGCAGTCTTGAGCCACTCATCGGCCCAATCTGACAATTCCCGACCCGACGCGGTCTCCAAGGCCTGCAGCAGGTCGGAGAACTCAGAGTTGGCGTAGGCGTGGTCCTTGAAGTACTGGCGAAGACCGACCATGAAGGGTTCCAACCCGACCCAGGCCACCAACTGCTTGAGCACCGAGGCGCCCTTGGCGTAGGTGATCATGTCGAAGTTGACCTCGACGGCGTGCAAGTCGTAGTTGTCAGCCGCGATGGGGTGAGTGGAGGGCATCTGGTCTTGGCGGTAGCCCGTTTGTTTGCGCGCGTTGGTGAAGCCGGTCCAGGCCTCGTTGAACTCCGTTGCCTCAACTGCTGCGTGGTAACACGCCCACTCGGCAAACGACTCGTTGAGCCAGAGGTCATCCCACCACTTCATGGTGACCAAATCGCCGAACCACATGTGCGCCATCTCGTGCAAGATCACCGAGCAGCGGAAGTCATAGAACGAGCGCGGCTGGCGCGAGCGAGGCAGGTACTCATCACGCAGCGTGACGCAGCCGGCGTTTTCCATCGCCCCGGCGTTGTATTCGGGCACATAAAGCTGGTCGTACTTGCCGAAGGGGTAGGGGAAGTCGAATGCCTCTTCAAAGAAGGCGAAGCCTTCAGAGGTGATCTTCACCAGTTCATCGGTGTCGAGGTACGGCACCAGGGACTGGCGGCAGTAGTGGCCCAGCGGAATCTCGCCGTACTTGCCCTGATAGGTGTCGTGCACTGCGTGATATTCACCGGCCACCAAAGCAGTGATGTAGGTCGACATCGGCTTGGTGGGCTCGAACTCCCAGCGTGCCTTGCCCTCACCTAAAGATGTGGGTGCAGGAGTGGGGGAGTTGGACACGACCTGCCAGTGCTCAGGGGCAACCACGTGGAACGTGAACACCGACTTCAAGTCGGGCTGCTCAAACGTGGTGAACACCCGGCGTGCGTCGGGAACCTCAAATTGGCTGTAGAGGTAGACCCGGTCATCAACTGGGTCAACGAACCGGTGCAGACCCTCGCCGGTGTGGCTGTATTTGCACATGGCCTCAACCACTAGTTCGTTCTCGGCGGCCAGGTCACTCAGCGCGATGCGGCTATCGAGGTACGCCGTTGCCGGGTCGATGCTTTGGCCATTGAGGGTGATCGAGGAGATCGTGGCGTCAACCAGATCAGCGAAAGTCTGCGCACCTGGTTGGGTGCTGCGGAACTTCACCGTCGTGCGGGAGGCGAAGCTATCCTCACCGGTGGTGAGATCAAGTTCGATGAGGTAAGAGTCGACGGTCAAGTGGGCAGAGCGCGAGAGCGCCTCTTCCCGAGTCAGATTAGTTCCGGGCATAGCGTCATCATTGTCAGTGATGAGCGCATGCGCAAAGTTGGATAACAAACCGAGGAGTCAACGATGGGGACGACACAGCGAGCAGACTTTTGGTTCGACCCGGTGTGCCCGTGGGCCTGGATGTCTAGCCGATGGATGCTTGAGGTCGCCAAGGTGCGCGATGTCGAGGCGCACTTCCACGTGATGAGCCTCGCCGTGCTCAACGACGGACGTGACCTGCCAGCCGAATACCTTGACTTGATGAAGTTGGCGTGGGGCCCGGTGCGCGTGTGCATTGCGGCCGCTGCGGCTCATGGCGAGGAAGTGCTGTTGCCGCTCTACACAGCTATGGGCACCCGCATCCACCCGGGCGCACGCACCCCCGACCGCGCGCTCATCGAAGAGTCCCTCGCCGAGGTCGGGTTGCCGGTGTCGTTGGCCGACGCCATGACCTCAACTGAGTACGACGAAGAGTTGCGCCGCTCCCACCACGAAGGCATGGACAAAGTTGGCATGGATGTCGGCACCCCAGTGATCCACATCGGCGACGTCGCCTTCTTCGGCCCAGTGGTCACCCCCGCACCCAAGGGCGAAGCGGCCGGCCGGTTGTGGGATGGCTGCGTTCTAGTGGCCAGCACACCAGGCTTCTATGAACTCAAGCGCACCCGAGATGCAGGCCCGGTCTTCGACTGATGCTGCACCCCCAAGCGGCCAAGGTCATTGCGGCAACCGCTGATGACATCAGCGTTGCCGACGCTCGCTTCGACGTCGTTGCCGAGCGCGAACGCGTGCGCAAGGCCAACCTCAAGCAACCACGTGAAGACGTCGCCCGGGTCGAGGACCTCGATGCCCGTGGTGTGCGGGTGCGGCTCTACGCCGCCCCCGATGCCCACGGGGTCATCGTGCACGCCCACGGCGGCGGGTTCGTGCTCAACGACATCGACGTTCACGACCGCATTGCCCGCATGTTGGCCAACCGAAGCGGCGCCACTGTCATCAGCGTCGACTATCGCCGGCCCCCAGAGCATCCCTATCCAGCGGCCGTTGACGACATGGATGCCGTGGTCGCCTGGCTCGCGGAGACCGACGACCCAGATGTGAGTGGACCCATCGCGGTCCACGGTGACAGTGCCGGTGCGTGCTTGGCGCTCGTGGCCGCACTTCGGCACCGTGAGCGCTTCGCAGCCCAGGTGCTGATCTATCCGTTCATTGATGCAGCGAGGGATGCGACGTCGTACTGCGCCGACGGAGTCGGCTTTGAGCCGGATGAGGCGCGTTGGTACTGGTCGGCCTACGCAGGCGGAGACCAGCAGCGGCTGCACCTGCTCGCCGATCCGAACTTCTCGCCTGTCGACACCGACTATGCCGGGTTGCCTCCCACCTTGATCGCCACCGCTGAGCACGACATCTTGCGCACGGAGGGGGAGGCGTTGGCCGTGGCGATGGAGCAAGCCGGGGTGTCAGTGGTCGCCACTCGATATCTCGGCATGATCCACGGCTTTTGGCGGTTCGTCGACCAATTCGATGCCTCCGAGGTGCTGATGGGGCAGGTCGTGGGCTTCTTGCGCGAGCACGGAGTCGGGCGCGGACATTAGTTCAGGCAAGGCGGCTTTAGACTCCGCACCATGCGCGTTCACCTGGGCTCTGACCATGCCGGACTCGAACTCAAAGATCACCTCAAAGGGTGGCTTGTTGAGCAAGGGCACGAACCTGTCGATCACGGACCTTTTGTGTACGACGCCCTCGACGACTACCCCGTTTTTTGTATCCGGGCTGCCGCAGGCGTGGTAGCTGATCCGGGCTCGCTCGGTGTGGTGATCGGAGGCTCGGGCAACGGCGAGCAGATCGCGGCCAACAAGGTCAAAGGGGTGCGTGCGGCACTGGTGTGGAGCACCGAGACTGCAGTGCTGGCTCGTGAACACAACGACGCCAACGTGATCTCCGTGGGCGGCCGGATGCACTCGATCGAGGAGATGACAGGGTTCATCGACACCTTCTTGACCACGCCGTTTACCCACGATGAGCGCCACGTCCGTCGCATCGCCATGATGAGCGACTTCGAGGTGAGTCACGAGTTCCCGGCGCTGCCTGATTCGGCAATCGGCCTGGGTCCAGATGCCTGAGGGACACACCCTTTTTCGGCTAGCCCGCGATCTTCGCGAGACCTTCGCTGGCCAGCACATCACCGTAAGCAGCCCTCAAGGGCGATTCGCTGATGCCGCGGAGTTGCTCAACGGTCGGGTCATGGACGATGCCCAGAGTTGGGGCAAGCACCTGTTTGTCGAGTTCGACAACGACCAGATCGTGCATGTGCACCTGGGGCTGTACGGAAGCTTCGAGATCACCACCGGACCGGCTCCAGCACCAGTCGGGCAGGTACGACTGAGG
>CALMMO010000252.1 GCA_937868455.1 uncultured Marmoricola sp. | reverse complement strand
GAAATCCTCGAAGTGGTCGCTGCGCACCACGCACGCTCACCCCGGATCATTGGATCGATCGCGCGCGGCGATGACCAACCCGGTTCAGACGTCGACCTGCTGGTGGATTTCACCGATGAGGCCACCTTGCTTGACGAGGTCGGGCTTCGGCTCGCCCTGACCGATCTCCTGCACGTCGAGGTCGATGTGGTGGCTAGTGATTCGCTGCGAGGCGAGATGCTCCAGCGGGTCCTTCAAGAAGCGGTCGCGGTGTGAGCGACGACCTGACTCGCAACCACGCCAAGACCCTCGATGCGGTCTCGCGAGTGGTGGCCGTTTGCGACGTACTCGCTGACATCGCATCAACCTCGAGCATCGACAATTTCGCCGCCGACACCGCCGAGCAGTGGGCGGTCGAGATGGGACTGATCCGCATCGGCGAAACCGTGAACCGCATTTCTCCTGAGGTCTTGGAGGCTTTCCCAGGCCAGCCTTGGCGCAAGATTGTGGCGATGCGCAACTTCGCAGCCCATCAGTACGACGATCTCGACCCACGACGGGTGTGGCGCACCCTCACCGTTGATGTGCCCGCCCTCCGCGACTACCTCCTCGACACTGTGATCCCTGGACTGAGCTGATGGGTAACTTCGATTTCGTCCGCGAGACGCTGCCGTCACTGCACGGCGACTGCGCCCGAGCTGAGTCGTACCTCTCATCCGACCCGCGCTCGGCTTGCTTCTATAGCCGCCGGGTGGTCGAGGAACTGGTCAGCTACCTCTACGACGTCCTCTCCCTGCCGATCCCTTACCGCGATGACCTCGCCGCAAAGATCAATGACGCCGCCTTCAAAGCCAAGGTGCCGCAGGGGATCGCACAGAAGCTGACGGCGATTCGGCGCGTCGCCAACACCGCGGTGCACGAGAGCCGTCAGATCCGTCCTGATGTCTCGTTGGCCGTGCTCCGCGAGCTGTTCAACGTGGTGGTGTGGACGTCGTACCATCACTCCCCTGCACCGACTGTGGTGCCGTTACAGGCTCAGTTCGACCCCGCCCTCGCAGCGAAAGCGGCGCCGCTGTCGCGCGATGAGGTCGCCCGTCTGGCCGCGAAGTTCAAACAGCAAGACGAGGCTCATGCACGCGAGCTGGCGGACCGGGACGAACGGCTCGCTGCCCACGAGGCGCAGATTGCCGAGCTGAAGGTTCAGATCGCAGCCGCACAGGCCACCGTCGCGCCTGACACTCGCGACTACGACGAGGCCGCTGCCCGTGACCTCTTCATCGATGTCTTGCTGCATGAGGCTGGGTGGACGCTAGATGAGGCCCGCGACCGCGAGTACCCCGTCTCCGGCATGCCCAACGCCGAGGGTAAAGGATTCATCGACTACGTCCTGTGGGGCGAGGACGGGCTGCCGCTGGCCGTGGTGGAGGCCAAACGCACCTCGAAGTCGCCCGAGGTGGGACAGCAGCAGGCCAAGCTCTACGCAGATTGCCTGGGGGAAGAGTTCGGTCGACGACCCGTCATCTTCTATACCAATGGCTACGAGCACCGGATCTGGGATGACGCCGGAGGGTACCCACCGCGGGAGACCCAGGGTTTCTACACCCGCGATGAGCTGGAGCTGCTAATCCAGCGCCGCCACACCAGGCTCCCCTTGTCGTCCGCGCAGGCGAATACCGACATCGCCGGTCGGCCGTACCAGGTGCGGGCCATCAAGGCCGTGGGCGATGCATTCGACCGGAAGCAGCGCGAGGCTCTGCTTGTCATGGCAACCGGCTCGGGCAAGACCCGCACCACTATCGCGCTCATCGATTTGTTGCAGAAGGCGAACTGGGTCAAGCGGGTGCTCTTCCTTGCCGACCGGACTGCCTTGGTCAACCAGGCAACCAATGCGTTCAAACAACATCTGCCGAGCTCGACCACGGTGAATCTGGTTACGGAGAAAGTCACAGATGGGCGTGTGTACGTCTCGACGTACCCCACCATGATGAACGTCATCAACGAGATGGACCATGAGACTCGTCGCTTCGGACCCGGCTACTTCGACCTCATCGTGATCGACGAGGCCCACCGATCCGTCTATGCCAAGTACGGCGCAATCTTTGACTACTTCGATTCCCTGCTTGTCGGGCTTACAGCAACTCCCAAGGATGAGGTCGACCACAACACTTACCGGCTTTTCCACCTCGAAGATGGGGTGCCGACCGACAACTACTCGTTAGATGAAGCCGTCGAAGCGAAGTTCCTGGTGCCGCCTAAGGGCGTGAGTATCGGCACCCAGTTTCTTCGCTCGGGCATCAAGTACAACGACCTCACCGAGGAAGAGAAGGACCAGTGGGACGCCCTCGACTGGGGCGAGGACGGTCCGCCTGATGAGGTTGGCGCCGAGGAGATCAACCGATTCCTGTTCAACGAGGACACCGTCGATAAGGTCCTCGAAACCCTGATGGTGCAGGGCCGAAAGGTCGCCAGCGGTGACCGGCTGGGCAAGACGATCATCTTTGCCAAGAGTCAGAAACATGCCGAGTTCATCGAGAAGCGTTTCAATCTCGCCTATCCCGAATTGAAGGGCCACTTCGCCCGCGTCATTACCCACGGCACGCCGTACGCCCAATCACTGATCGACGACTTCTCAATCAAAGACAAGGCGCCCCACATCGCGATCAGCGTCGACATGCTCGACACCGGCATTGACGTGCCCGAAATTGTGAACCTTGTCTTCTTCAAAATGGTGCGCTCGAAGTCGAAGTTCTGGCAGATGATCGGCCGCGGCACCCGGCTGTGTCCGGATTTGTTCGCTCCCGGTGAGGACAAGCAAGACTTCCTGGTGTTCGACTTTTGCGGGAACCTTGAGTACTTCGGCCAGGATCTCCCCGGCTCACAGGGGCAGACTCAGAAGTCTGTTTCCCAGCTGTTGTTCGAGGCTCGGCTCGGCTTGGTGGCGGCGCTCGCTGAAGAAGAGCCGGACCTGCGAAATTCAACCGCTGCAACACTTCACAAGATTGTCGCCGGCATGAACCTCGACAACTTTGTCGTGCGCCCGCACCGTAGGGCCGTCGAGAAGTTTGCGGCTGCCGATGCTTGGCAGAAGCTGTTGCCCGATGACCGCGAAGCCCTACTCGGGCTCGCTGGGCTACCTTCGTCGGTGCATGACGATGACGAGGACGCCAAACGCTTCGACCTGCTGATCCTGCGCCGCCAACTTGCCCAACTCGACGGCGACCTCTTGCTAGCCGAGCGCCTGCGCGAGACAACACAGCGGATCGCTGCTGCCCTGCTCGGTAAGACAGCCATCCCAAGCGTGGCTAAGCAGTCCGTCTTACTGGAGTCGGTGGCGGGCGATGAGTGGTGGATCGACGTCACTCTCCCGATGCTCGAGCTCGTCCGCCGACGGCTTCGGGGGCTCGTCCGGTTCATCGAGAAGACGCTACGAAACCCGGTCTACACCGACTTTGAGGACACCATCGGCGAACCCACAGAAGTCGTGCTCTCGGGGGCTACGCCGGGCACGAACTTCGAGCGCTTCCGCGCCAAGGCGGAGGCCTATCTGCGCCAGCACCTCGAAAACCTCGCCCTCCAGCGTCTTCGCCGCAACAGGCAGCTCACACCTAACGACCTGAGGGAGTTGGAGCAGATGCTCATCGCCTCGGGCGGCCAACAGGTCGACATCGCCTGGGCCAACGAGCAGGGCGGCGGCCTTGGTTTGTTTGTTCGCAACCTCGTCGGGCTCGACCGGTCCGCCGCCATCGAAGCGTTTGCGAACTACCTTGACGGCACGAGATTTTCTGCCGACCAGATCCGCTTTGTGAACCTGATCGTGGATGAGCTCACCAAGAACGGAGTTATGGAACCGGGACGCCTCTTTGAGTCGCCGTACATAGACCACGCCCCGACTGGCCCCGATTACGTTTTCCCGAAAGACGACGTGGAAGTCATCGTCGACACGCTCCAGCACATCAAGCAGACGGCGTTAACTGACGAAGTCGCGTGAGCATGAGCGGGTGCCGGGCCATGGGCCGGTCCACACCGCCAGGCGCTACGAGATGCTACGACCTGCCGGATTTTGATCGGCCCCTCCACGCGCCAGACAATCTCGGCTGACTTGTGGATGTAGCCATCATTGTTTATCAAGGGCCGCATCAAAAATAGAGCAAGAATTCCGAACCAAAGAACGCGTTTCTCCATCCATTGAGTGCGTCCTTCAGCCTGCCCAACTCTGCCAATTCGTCGTACTCCACGCGACCTCTAGCGCCAAGCGGCCGAAGCTTTTCCACCACCAACTCGCCGCACTCATCAGCGAGTATGCGAGAGATCGTCATGAATGCCGCGCCATTAGGTTCTGGTGTCACCATCCAGGCCTCCATCGGCAGGTCGGCGACCCCATAATCAAGTGTCACCACGATAACCCCGTCTGGACTTACGCGGAGTTCTACAGCTCCTTCACCGCTTAGCGGTGGCCCCTGCCAGCTCACCTCACCACTGTCGCGGATTTCTGAGAAAAAGCGAAGATTGTTGCCATATAGACTGATTCTTGCCTTTTCGTAGCTTCCAGGGGCCATAGCTATTTTCTCGGTGACTATCCGAAACTCCATGTTGATTCTCCTTGAGTTATGGCACCTTGTTTATCTTGCACCGCTAGCCCCTAGAAACTTTAGCCCTGCGGCTGATGAGAAAATCGGCGCCGAAGTCGCGGCTCTAACGACTTCTTATGACCACTAGTCGACAGTGATCGGTCCGATCTGCGCCAACACCATCCGCAGTCGCTCCTGGCCATCGATGATCCACTCCACCATTTCTGGCCAGGCGGACTCGTCGTCTAGCGACCTATACGGCGACACCATCACCACCCGAGCGGCTTTGCTCCCGGGCATGGGATCCCACTCCAGCTTGGCGCCCACCGCTGATTCCAGTGCGGCCTTGTGGGCTTCCAGGCGTCGGTAGCGCGCAAGGTTGATCGCCTCATCGTTGGGGCTGTCTTCGAAGTAGATCTGGTTAGTGAGACCAGTGAGCTTCCACACCGCAGCGAGAGTGACGCCGCGCACTGGGTAATACAAGGTGCGGAAGTCGGACTTCGTGCTTGCGTCCCAGCTCACCCAATCAGAGTGTCGTTCGCGGATCACGGGAATGGCGGTCTCCCAGAAGCCACGCACTTGCTCCTGGCGAGCGTTCTCGCCTTTGACGGTACGGAGGTATTCGGCTCGCACATCCTTGAGTCGTCGATCGTCTTCGAGGTACCAGAAATACCAACCATTGGTCGCCTTGCGACCCCGTGCCTGATAGCCAGCCCCCGAAGGACTGTCATAGGTCTTGCCGTCAAACTCGACGTCGCCGCCAGCAACGACAACAGCTTGCTGGCCGGAGTTGGGGCCTCGTCCGCGCAGCTTGTCACCAGGCGAAATCAAGCCCGCCACGATGAGATCACCGAGGGTCACCCAAGCCGCAGGGCGCGCGTTGCGATCGGCGACCACTCCCTGGTGTCCTGCCGGGACTTTCCAGGTCTCCAAGAGAGCGTCGATCAGGTGGTCAGTACGACGATCAATGGTTGACTCATCCCAGCCCTCATCGCCCAGTTCGCGGACCTGCTGGTTCATGAGGAGGACGCTGTGCTTCTTGAGCTTCGCGCTCTTGCCTTCGCTGCCTAGCCATGGGCCATCTGAGACCGAGGAGTTGAGGGGAGCCGTAATGAGGGTGAGGTTGCCCAGGCGGTGCACATGCTCACGACGATCGATCTCTGCTGCCAAGCCCTCGACAGGCCAATGGTTGATCCACTTCTGAGGGAGAAGGTGTTCGATCGGATAGCCCTTGCGCGGCACACGGTTTTCAGACTTGGGGTTGCGCGAGGAGTAGCCACGCAGGTGGTCCTCCGCCGCTTCAAGCAACATCCTGAGGCGGGCTCTGGAGTACCTGTTGTAGGCCGGCATCTCGGCGAGCTCGCGCCGAATCTCGGCGTCGCCAGGCCAGTAGTTCGACTCCGAGTCGAGACTGCTCAGGTAAGACCGCACACCGGCACCCAGCTCGTGATCGCCAAGCCGTGACGTCTGCGTGATCAGGTCTGCCATCACCTTGCGGACATTGCCGATGGCAAGTCTCAGCATGCTGCGACGCACAAGGTAGCTCTCGGCAGCAGCTACAACAGCGCCGATGGTTGCCGATGATGCCTGACGCTCGGCAAGCCAGATGAGTACCGGTCGCAGCACTTCAGTGTCCATGCAGCGCATCCGGTAGAGACACATCGTCACCGGGTCTAAGTCGGCAACTGGGTCTTGTGACCTCAGCTCCCACTCGCGGTACTGCGTCGCGCTGGCGCGGATCTGTGAAAGTAGTTCGGTCATCGAGTCAACCTGGTCGTGCTCGACGTACTTCTTGAAAC
>CALMMO010000251.1 GCA_937868455.1 uncultured Marmoricola sp. | reverse complement strand
ACCTTCTTGGTCTTCGCGCTGTTGATGGCGCTGGTGGCAGCGGTGGGCTTTCGTCGCAAGCTGGCCATTGCAGCGGTGGTTGGCATCGCAGTCTTGATTGCCCTGCCGACTGGCATCGTGAAGGCATCGGCGGCCAGCAACGTCATCGACGAGCAGGAAACCGAATACCAGTACGCCCGAGTGCTCCAAACTGCCGATGGCACCCGCGCTCTGGAACTCAACGAAGGCCAAGCCGTGCACTCGGTCTATCGACCAGGCCAGTGGCTCACCGGGATGTACTACGACGAGTTGGTGAGCCTGTCGTGGCTGAGCAGCGGCTTTCGCGCCGGCACCGGGCGGATGGCGATCTTGGGCAACGCCGCTGGCACGACTGCTCGAGCGATCGGCCACTTCCAGCCCGGCACCAAGATCTCAGGCGTGGAGATCGACCCTGATGTGACCGCGATCGGGCGCACCTATTTCGACATGCACGCCCCACACCTCGTGACCTATGCAGATGACGCGCGGCCCTGGTTGCGCAAGCACACCGAACTCACCGATGTCATCGTGATCGATGCCTATCGCCAGCCCTACATTCCGTTCTATCTGACCACCAAAGAGTTTTTCGCCCTGGTGCGCGCCCGCTTGGCTCCTGGCGGAGTCGTGATCGTCAACGTTGGTCAACCGCCGGGCCAAACCGACCTCGAAAAGGTGCTGGCCGCCACGATGCGTACTTCGTTCGGCGCGACTCGCGTTTTTCGCGACCCTGCCGAGCGCACCAACACGATGCTGATCGGCACCACCACTGACGATGACCCTGCCACTGCGCTGCGTGCCGCCGATGTGCCCGGTGAGGTTCGCCTAGTCGCCGATGCCACTGCCGCTCGGCTCTCCCCAGCGCTCAACGGAGGGGCGGTCTACACCGATGACAGCGCCCCCGTGGAATGGCTAGTCGACTTGTCCTTGGCCGACGTCGCACGCACCGGCAACCGGTGATCAGCAGGTAGCCTGCGGGCCATGGCGTTTGACGTGCAAGCCCACCGGGGCGGGCTGGGCTTGGTCGTCGAAAACACCATGGCGGCCTTTCGCAATGCCGTGCAGTTTCCGATCACCACACTTGAGTGCGACGTTCACATCAGCGCTGATGGCACGGCGATGGTCACCCATGACCGGGTGATCTCGGCCAAGAAGATCAAGGACACCGCACCCGCCACTTCCGGGGATTCTGAGTTTCCCTACGTCGGCAAACTCATTTCCAGGCTTTCGCGTGAGCAACTCGCGACCTTGGACTGCGGTTCGCTCACCTTGCCCGATCACCCCCACCAACGAGCGGTGCCCGGTGAGCCGATGCCCACCTTCGATCAGGTGTTATCGCTGGCCAAGGAACACAACCTCCTGGTCAACGTCGAGACAAAGTTTGAGGCCACCAGCCCCGACGAAACCGCTCCGAGGGATCGGTTCATCAACGTGGTCTTGGCTGAGATCGAGCGGTTCGACATGAGCGGTTCGGTCATGGTGCAGAGCTTTGACTGGCTGTTACTGCGCCAACTCGGCTGGGCTGATCGTCGTATTCGGCGTGCGGCCTTGATTTCGGCTCGCACGGCAGCAATTGGTTTACCTGGCATCTCGCCCTGGCTCGACGGCATCGATCTCGACGATCACGGCGGCGATCCGTTGGGTGTGGTCAGCGACTTCGGTTTCGACGTGATCGCACCAGACAAGTCGATGGTTACCGACGATTTCGTACGACGCGCCCACGACCTCAACGTGCAGGTCATCCCCTACACCGTCGACGATCCCGCCGACATCGCCCACATCATCGAAACTGGAGCTGACGGGATGATCACCAACTACCCCGACCGCGCCCTTGCTGTACTAACTGGGCGACTCGGCTAGGTGCGATCGAGGGTCAGGAGCAGGTTCATCAAGTGTTGACCGTCGACCCTCGCGAAGCATTCGTGATCGACAGCCTCCACGTCACGAACAGCACGTAGGGCCAGCGAACGACCTGCGTCGGTGACAGAGATGAGCTTGCTTCGGGCATCGAAGGGGTCGCTTCGACGCTCGATGAGGCCCTTTCCTTCCAGCGTCCGCAAGACCTGGGACGTCATCATGACGTCCGTGGCAGCGAACTCTGCCAGCCGCCGCTGGCTCGGTTGCTCCCCTCCTCCATCCGTCAGCCACCACGCGGAGGTCAGCAGGACGAACTGGACGTGGGTCAGGTCGAAGGGCTTGAGAACAGCCGTGATCTGCCGTTGCCAGCGCAGGGTTACTCGCCATAACGCTAACCCCGGGCTCGCTTCGGGTGGCAGCGATTTCGTCATTGCGCCGCAGCGTCACCCAGGGCAGTGATGACCTCGTCGAAGTCTTCGCTCACCTGCCTGCCGACCTCGGCGCAGACCTCGTCAGAGGCCCCGTGGACGTCGCAGCGGTAGGTGATCACCGACCCACTTGCCACGGCCATAACCTCATGCCGGACCCGGACCTCGACACCCATGTCAGGCACCACGGTCAGATCCTCGTAGCCCACACCCGGCTCGGCCCACGTGATGCTGAACGGCAGTTGGCTCCCGTCGGGAAATGTCATGCGCGCTGTCGCTCCCGCAACAAACGGACCGTCGATGTCAATGCTGGCGACCCCTGCGTTCCAGTTGGGCCACGTGGTGACGTCCGAAAACAGCGCATAGACCCGCTCAGGCGTCGCACTGGTACGCCCTTCGTGCGTCGATGACCACATGCGAACTCCTTGATTTAGTAAGTGCGCATATCTTATCACCCAGCCTGGCGGTACACCTAGCTCACCTGGGCTAAAACCTCGGCACGAGCGGCCACGGCCACGTCAGGGAAGTCGCTCATCACTCCGGTGACACCTGATTCAAAGAGCAACCGGGCTTCACCGGCCGCGTCGCCGTGCTCATGGTCGCCACCGTCAGATCGCAGCGCCTTGGGCAGGTGCTGGTTCTCGGCCCGGTGGGTGTAGGCATACACATCGAGCCCGCGCTTGCCAGCTTTGGCTACGAACGACGTGGGTTTCACCCCATCATTGCCACTGAACAATGCCCGGCGTCGCACGGCCACGCCATCGGCGTACGTCGCGATGGCGCGCAACTCCCGACCACCCACTCCACCCTCGGCGATGTGAATGATCTGCTTCTCCCCCCGTTGTCGCAACTGCTTCAAGATCACCGGATCGAAGCTCATCCACGTGAGGGCGCTGCCAGTGTGATCGGCAGCAAGCTCACTCATAGCCAAGCCTGCGTGCTCAAAGAATCTGGGCTCCTTGAGCTCAACAAACAGGCGCAGCCCTCGCCCAAGTCGGTCTGACTCAAGCTCAATCAGCTGCTGCAGCTGGGTCAACGAGATGACGGGGTATCTGCGGTCATAGGCGGCGCTCACCGAGCGCTTGCGTGGCCAACGCTCACGGCACTTCAGCGTCGCCAACTGTGCCCAGGTGAAGTCGTGGACGAACCAATCAGTGAGGCTGCGCCCGCCAATATCGAGAGTGCGGCGCAGTTTGCGAAACTCCGGACGCCCCGCCACGTCGGTCGTGCGCGACAAGGTGACATCGTGGCGACACACCAACACCCCATCGCGGCTGGCGACAACATCTGTCTCGACTCCATCGGCGCCTAGACGCAAGGCCAGACGATAGGCCGAGGCACTGTGCTCGGGTCGATAGCCACTCGCGCCTCGGTGAGCAATCACCAGTGCTTGCCTCATGGGAGTACTCCACACAAGTCACATGTCTGGTCGGTGACCACAGGGCCAACCGCATCTGCATCGGGATGAACGTGCAGAATCGCCCTATGTACTCCCTTGGCACCTTGCACTCCCAGCCGGCCCTCGAACGGCCGGAGTTGCTCGCCGACCCAGTGCGAGCAGCGCTGGAATCCTGGGACCTTGCCAGCCACGTTGAGGTGGTGGAGATAGACCCAGAGCACGCCGACACGGCGACGTTATGCGAGGTCGCCCAGGTTCCCGCTGAGTCTGGGGCCAACTGCGTGATCATCTCGGGCAAGCGCGCTGGCGAAGAACGCCTAGCCGCGGTGCTCGTGCCAGCACATCGACGCGCTGACGTGAACAACGCCATCAAACGCCTGCTCGACGTCCGCAAGTGCTCCTTCCACCCTCATGAGCGTGCTGTTGAGGAGACCGGTATGGAGTACGGCGGCATCACCCCCATCGGCGTGCCCGCGTCGTGGCGAGTGCTCATCGACCCCGGAGTCGGCGACATCGATATCTGTGTGATCGGGTCGGGCGTGCGCCGGTCGAAGATCCTGGTGCCGGGCCACGTGCTGCTAAACCTGCCTGGCGCCGAAGTTGTGCCTCTTGCGCTGTGAAACCTTAGACAAGATGTGACCTTCATTGGGCGCTGCGGCATACTGACTCGGTGTCAAAAAGACGTTGGATTTTGCCCCTGTTGATGGTGTTCGTTTGGCTCGGAGCCGGTGCGTTCTTCGGCCCTAGTGCGGGCAAGCTCTCGACTGTCCAGCAAAACGACAACTCCGCCTATCTGCCCCGCACTGCTGAGGCCACCCGTGCCCTCGATGTCTTGAAGAAATTCCAAGATCAAGAGACTCTGCCGGCCACGGTCGTCTTCTACCG
>CALMMO010000250.1 GCA_937868455.1 uncultured Marmoricola sp. | reverse complement strand
GGTCGTAGCCCTCGGCCTCGAGCCGGTCAGCCAGCTCAGGGCCACCCTCTTCGGCAATCTTGCCGTCGACGAACACGTGCACGAACTCAGGCTTGATGTAGCGAAGAATCCGGGTGTAGTGAGTGATCAGCAAGACACCCTTGTCGCCGTTTTCAGCGAACCGATTGACGCCCTCGCTGACGATCTTCAAGGCGTCGATGTCGAGGCCAGAGTCGGTTTCATCGAGCACGGCCACTGCGGGGTTGAGCAACTCGAGCTGGACGATCTCGTGGCGCTTCTTCTCACCGCCGGAGAACCCCTCATTGATCGAACGCTGAGAGAAGGCGCGGTCCATCTTAACCCGATCCATGGCCTCGTTGACTTCTTTGATCCACGTGCGCAGCTTGGGCGCTTCGCCGTCGATGGCAGTCTTCGCCGTGCGCAAGAAGTTCGCGACGGAGACGCCGGGAACCTCAACTGGATATTGCATCGCCAAGAAGAGGCCAGCACGTGCCCGCTCGTCGACGCTCATCTCGACGACGTCTTGACCTTGGAACGTGATTGATCCGCCGGTGACGCTGTATTTCGGGTGACCCGCGATCGTGTAAGCAAGGGTCGACTTGCCCGAGCCGTTGGGGCCCATGATGGCGTGGGTTTCACCGGGGTTGATCGTCAGGTTGACGCCCTTAAGGCTCTCTTTAGGGCCGTCTTCGGTGTCGACACTGACATGCAGGTCGCTAATCACCAGGGTCATCGGGTTTCTCCTTGTGCACTCATCGTGAGGTCGATCTCCACGTCGTCACCGGTGCGACGAACTGCGAAGGTTGGAACAGGTTCTGTGGCCGGCGGCCCCAGCGAATCGCCGGTGCGAAGGTCAAAGCGTGAGCCGTGCATCCAGCACTCAATCGAGCAATCGGCGACGTCACCCTCGGAGAGCGCAACCGCGGCATGCGAGCACTCATCTTCGAGCGCGAACACTTCTCCCCCAGTCAGTACGACGACGACATCGGTGCCATCGACGTCAAAGCGGGCCGGCTTGTCCTCAGAGAGGTCAGCAGCCGCACAGACGCGCTGAAAACTCATGCGATCACGCTCTTAGCCAACTCGGCCTCGACGGTCGCAATCAGCCGCTCTTCGAGTTCGGGCACGCCAATCTTGCGCACGATGTCGTTGAAGAAGCCGTGGACTACCAGGCGGCGGGCCTCTGCCTCATCAATGCCGCGTGATCGCAGATAGAACAGTTGGTTGTCATCGAAGCGACCCGTCGCACTCGCGTGACCGGCCCCGGCGATCTCGCCGGTTTCGATTTCGAGGTTGGGCACTGAGTCGGCCTGTGCTCCGTCGGACAAGATCAGGTTGCGGTTCTCTTCGTAGGTCTCAATGCCCTCGGCAACCTTGCGGATGAGCACATTGCCAATCCAGACCGAGTGAGCACCTTCGCCTTGGAGCGCACCCTTGTAAACCACGTTGGATTGGGTGCGCGGCGCGTTGTGGTCCACAAAGAGTCGGTGCTCGATG
>CALMMO010000249.1 GCA_937868455.1 uncultured Marmoricola sp. | reverse complement strand
TGGGCACCGGCCCGGTGTGCCCGCCGCCCTCTCCGCCCTGAATCATCACTGCGTCGGCACCCCAGGCTGCGACCTTCTCCGCGTGACGCGCAGCGCCCACAGAGGGCATCACGATGATGTCGTGATCTTTGAGTTTGGCGATGAGGTCCTGCTTGGGTGCGAGTGCAAAGGACGCGACCTTCACACCGTGTTTGATCAGCAAGTCGACTCGCGCGGCAGCGTCGCTGGCGTCGGCGCGCATGTTGACGCCAAAGGGATTGTTCGTGCGCGCTTTGGTCTCGACAATCGCGCGCTCGAGTTCCTCAAATGTCATGGTTGCCGAGGCCAAGATGCCCAAAGCTCCGGCATTTGAGGACGCACTGACCAGACTTGGGCCGGCCACCCATCCCATGCCAGTTTGGACGATGGGGTGTTGGCAGCCCACCAGATTGGTGAGCGGAGTCGAGAGGATGCTCATGCCGACGGCACCTCGCGCTCGCGCAGTTTGCGGGGATCGAGAACCTCGCGGATCAAAAGAAGTTCTTCAGTAGAGGGTTCGCGAGTGTTAGGCACGTCGCCTTCGACGTACACCTCACATCCCGATGCGGCCTGGACGTCGGCCACGCTCACGCCTGGGTGGGTGCTGATGAGGCGCAGGGTGTGCTGAGGTCCACCGAAATCGAAGACGCCCAAGTCGGTGACGAGTCGGTGCACGTTGTGGAACGTGCTGGCGCCGGGGCCGGCAGCCTCGGCACGCTGACGACCGACGCCTGAGACGATGTCGACCTGCTCAACGACCACTCGGTTTGAATGCTTGGGCACCCAATAGGAAGTCTTGTTGTTGACGGTGTTTCCTGGCGCGCCTCGGACCCCGAGAAGTTGCCTGGCTGGCTTGTCCCATGGCCCGATCGCGGAGATGTTTTGATTGCCGTGGCGATCAATTTGAGTGGCGCCCATCATGACGTGGCGTTTGCCGTAAGGAACGACAGCTTCAAGCACCAGTCGAAACGGCATCCAGCCTTCAACAACGTCTTTGGTAACGCCCAGTGGGGGCGTGCCTTGAAGGATGCGGGCCTCACCATCGGTGAGCATCAGCAGAGGGTTGCTGGTGGCTTTGGCGAGCCGTGCACCCAAGGTGGGCAACAAGCCCATCGGGCTGCCCATGATTTCGCCGTCGTCGGCGAAACAATCGGCGATGGCAACGGCGCAGTACTCCGAACGCGTGATCATGACTGCTGCTCCTTCGCGAACTGCGCCACTGCGGCTTGATAGTTGGCCTCGTCACCGCTGAGGAATCGTTGTTTGAAGGCCGCAAAGTCCTCCTTCGCGGCGCTGGCGTAGGCCTTTTGGAACGCGTCGTCGCGGGTGTAGTCAGGTTCGCAGGTGGTGAAGTGCGCGCCGTTGGGTGTCTCGATGACCCCGGTGACCATCGTGCGGTTGAGCAGGATGCTTTGGAGGGGCCCACCCAAGGTGAGACCTGCTGTGTCCACGACCTGCTCACAACTGACATAGGTCTCGGCGGCAGCCATGGCGAACAAGTCGTCGA
>CALMMO010000248.1 GCA_937868455.1 uncultured Marmoricola sp. | reverse complement strand
CTTCGGCGAGCACCCGCCAGAACTCCACGCGTTCACGCACGACGGCCGTCGCGTCACACGAGGCCCGCAACGACTGTCGGACCGGTCGGCGGGCTTCATTGACGATCGCGTCGATATCGCGCTGGAGCACGGCGATGTGGTCTTGGAGTCGACCAGACAAACCAGGGTCAGCCACTGATTCAGCATCAAGGCGAAGTGCGGTCACGGGCGTGCGGAGGCGGTGTGAGAGGTCGGCGACCGAGGCACGCTCGGCTGCCAACAAGTCATCGATGCGATCCGCAAGTCCATTAAGCGCCTCGGCTAATTCCTCGGTCTCTTGTGGGCCTTCGACTTCAGCGCGGGCCGCTAGGTTGCCGGCGCGCAGTTGGTGGGCTGTTTCGGCTACTCGAAATAACGGGCGGCTGATTCTTCTGCCCATGACGTTGGCGATAAACAGGGCGGCGGCCACTAGACCCAAGCCCAAACCGATGATGATCACCCAGGCCCGAGTCACTCCCCGATGCATCTCTTGGGCATCCACGGTGCTCATCACGACTTCTGTGCCGTCGGAGGCAATCACTGGGAAGACGAGCTTGCCGCCCGAACTGGTTCTCGACGAGGTTGCGGTGCCCTCCAACGCCAAAATCACATCGGGATCACTGGCCATATTTGGCGCTGAGCTGCCCAGCACCTCACCGTGATCAAGCAAGAGTGAGGTGCGTGCTCCAGTCGCGCGATCGGCGGCCTCGACTAGCTCCGGGAGTTCTTCACGATGGTCGAATGTCGAGACCAAGATCGCGATATTGCGGGCCTCCTGATCCGCTGCGGCCATGGCACGGTCTTCAGCGAGGGTGCGCACGAGCAGGCACAGCGGGATGACAAATGAGAGCACCACCGCTGAGGTGGTGGCTGCAACGACGAACGTGATGCGGCTGCGCATCAGGTGTCACTCGGGTCAACGAGCCTGACCCCCACTCCACGCACGGAGTAAAGGCAGGTGGGCGAGGCAGCCGACTCCCCGAGCTTGCGGCGCAACCACGACAGGTGCACGTCGACAGTGCGATCTGATCCGCCATAGGGCTGGTGCCAGACGTCGGCAAGCAACTCTCGCTTGGTGACAACTTCACCCACCCGACTAGCCAGCAGATGCAGCATGTCGAACTCTTTGCGCGCCAGGTCGAGGGTCTCGCCAGCCAGTGCCGCAGTGCGTGAGGGAATGTCTAGGTGCAGTTCACCAATGCGGTATTCCTCTCGAACTGGCCGATCACCCACAGTGCGCCGCAGTACGGCGCGCACCCGCGCTTCCAACTGAGCACTGCCAAAGGGTTTAACCACGTAGTCGTCAGCCCCTGCATCGAGGGCACGTACGATGGAGGCGTCGTCGTCTAACGCCGTGATCACGATGATTGGCACCTCACGTGCAGCCCGCATCATGGGGATTAAAGTGAGTCCATCAACATCAGGCAGGCCAAGGTCGAGCAAGACAACTTCTGGGTCACCGTTGAGCAGCATCTCCAATCCGGTTAGTCCGGCTGGGGCAACGTTGACCAGATGACCTCGCTCGGTGAGGCTGCGTTTGAGTGCATCACGGATTGCGGCATCGTCTTCGACAATCAGCAGCCTGGTCATATCCCAAACCTATTGGGTCAGCGGTCAACAAGGAGGCGATCCACGTGCGCAAACTCGCATTAGCCGGGGTTTACCTCGTGGTCGTGGCGTCCGGTTCGACGGCTGTGTGGCAAGTGATTAGCTCGGCTGGCACACAGATTTATGCCAAGACCCCCGTCGAGGCCACCATGCCATCCGCACCGACCCCCACGGGTTCCGATGCACCG
>CALMMO010000247.1 GCA_937868455.1 uncultured Marmoricola sp. | reverse complement strand
CGACGGGGCTAGAGTCACCGGCCATGGCAAGCGCGCGCTTTAAGGAACTGTGTCTCGATGTTGGCCCGGGCGAAGAGCACCTGGGCGACTTCTGGGCCTCTGTGGCCGGACTGCGGTGGGATCGCGAAGGTGAGATCGGTGACCTTCTTGGCACGCAGGAGGGCATGGGCATTGCGCTGTGTCCGGTGCCAGAGCACAAGACGGTCAAACATCGGGTTCATCTAGACGTCTCGGTCAACTCACTTGATGAGGTGATTTCGCGAGGGGCGCGTGTGCTTGAGCAGCCAGCGCACTGGACCGTGTTGGCTGACCCTGCGGGCGGAGAGTTTTGCGCGTTCGTGCGTGAGGGGGAGTTGCCGACGTACCGAATCTTTGAGGTAGTCATCGACTCGGTCGACCCCGGATCGATTGCGGCGTGGTGGGCGGATCGCTTCGGCATCGAAGCTCAGTCAGACGGGCGCCCTTACGTGTGGCTCAAAGATGCACCAGGGTTCCCTGAGGATCTGCCTTGGTGGGTGATGGTCTTCGCTCCGGTGCCGGAGCCGAAGACGGTGAAGAACCGCATCCATTGGGATGTGTACGGCGACCCGCAGGACTTCATCGACGCTGGGGCCCACCAAACTCTGGGAGGTGCCTGGCCGCACTCGCCCGATCGCGTGGACGACCTTGGCTGATCCCGAAGGCAACGAGTTCTGCGTCTTTCCACACGCAGATCGGGCCTGATGGGTCTGTCTGCCACAATCGCGCACATGGCTTTGATCGACCCCAGTCTTGATTGCGTCAGCTTGACCGAGGCGCTGTGCAACATCGAATCCGTCAGCCTCAATGAGGCCGAGATCTGTGCGGGGATCGAGGCGGTGCTGCGAGCCCAATCGCACCTCAGGGTCACTCGCATCGGCAATTCGCTGGTGGCGCGCACCGAGCTAGGACGACCTGAGCGCGTTGTGATCGCCGGACACATCGACACGGTGCCCTTGAACAACAACCTGCCGGTGACCAACGACGGTGAGTTCCTGCACGGCTTGGGGACCTGTGACATGAAGTCAGGGGTTGCGGTCGCCTTGAAGTTGGCGACGAGCGTTCCCAGCCCTAACCGCGATCTCACCTTCGTGTTCTATGAGGCCGAAGAGATCGACGCGAAATTCAACGGGCTCAACCACATCGTTGCCCAACGCCCGGACCTGATTGAGGCCGACTTTGCGATCTTGATGGAGCCCTCCAACGGTCGAGTCGAGGCCGGGTGCCAGGGCACGTTGCGTATCGAGGTCATCACGCGCGGTGAGCGGGCGCATTCGGCGCGCTCGTGGATGGGCCACAACGCCATTCACGATGCCGGCGAGGTGCTGCGCCGCCTCCAGCAGTACGTCGCCCGCCAACCCGTCGTCGACGGCCTGACCTATCACGAGGGACTCAACGCGGTGCTGATCAGTGGGGGCGTAGCCACCAACGTCATCCCAGATGAGTGCCGCGTGACGGTCAACTATCGCTACGCACCTGATCGCTCGGAGCAGGAGGCGCAGGCGTTTGTGCGGGAGTTCTTCGACGGCTTTGAGATTGACATCGTCGATTCGGCGGCTGGAGCCCGGCCCGGGCTGGACCGTCCGGCTGCCCAGGATTTCGTCAAGGCAGTCGGCGGCGAGGTGGCTCCGAAGTTCGGTTGGACCGACGTGGCGTTGTTCACCCGGTTGGGAGTGCCAGCGGTGAACTTTGGCCCGGGTGATCCGGTCTACGCCCACAAGGCTGATGAGCAGGTGCCCATCGCTCAAATCCACAGCGTCGAGGCCAGCATGCGTCAGTGGTTGGGTGCCTGATGACTCGCCCGATCAAATA
>CALMMO010000246.1 GCA_937868455.1 uncultured Marmoricola sp. | reverse complement strand
TGTGAAGTTTCACATGGGAAGCGTCAGTTTCACCGGGTACCCGGTGAAACTTCGGGCCCCACGTGCGACCTAACGGTGCCGGGCACGGTAGGCAGCAACAGCGACCCGGTTGCCGCAGGTGGTGGAGCAGAACTTCCGGGAGCGGTTACGAGACAGGTCGAGCACAACCCCGTTGCAGTCGGGAGCCGCGCAAGGCGATAGGCGCGAATGTTCGTTTTGGCGGATGACATCGATCATGGCCATCGCGGTCTCGACGAAGATGCGCTGGGCTAAGGCGGAGTCGCTGCCTATTGCGTGGAGGTGCCAGTCGAAGGGGTCGTGGCGGACCAACTGGGGCACGGCAGCCGCATTGGCCATGATCGCGTTGACCAGTCCTGCGGCCTCGTCTCGTTCTGCCAAGAGCAAGGTGCGGAGGTCGCTTCGCATGCGTCGTACGTCGTCAAGCTCTTCAACGGATCGCTCGTGTGAGCCGGAGTAGTCGAAGTCGTCGAGGAAGTCACTCAAGTCGGCAACGGTGGCGAGCCCATCTGGACTGCCTTCGGAGTTGACGAGCCACACCGCGGATTGCAGCGACATCGCGGTGTCATGAGTGAAAGGCACGTTGACAGATTACACGAAACTCGCCTAGTGTCACGGGTCATGACGGCAATGACTCATGACTCACCTCAACGCCGTCTTGGGTCAGGCATCGCCTTCGCACTCATCTCCGCGATGAGCTTTGGGCTCAGTGGCCCGTTGGCTCGAGGCCTGATGGACACTGGTTGGTCCGCAGGTGCTGCGGTGGGGGCTCGCATCATGATCGCCGCGACGGCGTTGCTGATCCCGGCCTTGATATCCCTTAACGGCCGCTGGGGTCTGCTGCGTGCCAACGCGCCCATCATCATCGGTTACGGACTGTCCGCGGTGACCCTCGCTCAGTTCGCCTTCTTCAACTCGATCCGCTATCTCCCTGTCGGGATGGGCTTACTCATCGAATACACCGCCCCCGTGGCAGTGGTGCTCTGGCTGTGGGTGCGTCATGGCCATCAGCCGACCTGGATTACCGGGGTTGGAGCGGCCATTGCAGGCCTGGGTTTGATCTTGGTGCTCGATGTGTTCTCTGGCGCCCACTTCAGCCTCCCAGGAGTGCTGTGGGGGCTGGGTGCCATGGTCGGGGCGGCGTCGTACTTCTTGCTCTCAAGCAGAGACGACAACGGCTTGCCACCCTTGGTCCTTGCCGCCGGTGGCCTCCTTGTTGGCGGCACGGCGTTGCTTATCTTGGGTGCGCTCGGGCTGGTGCCGATGAGTTATGGCTCCCACGATGCGGTCTACGCAATCGGCCAGGTGCCGTGGTGGGTTGCCATTCTTGCTTTGGGTTTGGTCACTGCCGCGTTGTCATATGTCGCCGGCATCGCCGGAGTACGTCGACTGGGCGCTCGACTCGCCTCATTTGTGGCGCTGATCGAGGTGTTGGCGACGCTTGTCTTTGCTTGGGTGTTGCTTAACGAACTTCCGGCGCCGATCCAGTTCGTCGGGGCAGCATTGATCGTGGGGGGAGTCGTCGTGGTCAAACTCGGCGAGCGCGAACCGCACGAACACCACGTCAGTGACGATGTGGCCCTCGGGGTTTAGGTCGCGTCGAGTCGCCTGATCACGACTTCGCGCATGATCAACAAGATCGCTGCTGCGGTCGGGATGGCCAAGAGCGCGCCGATGACGCCCAGCAGGGTCGCACCCACAACCGCCGCGATCACGATGACCACACCAGGCACGTCGACTGACTTCGACATCACCCGTGGGTAGATGACGTAGTTCTCCAACTGCTGGTAGATCACGTAGAAGATCACGGCGATGATGCCGGTCTTGGTGTCGGTGGCGAATGCGATGCCGATCACGATGAGGGCACCAAGAGTGGCCCCGACCATCGGAATGACATCGAGGAAGGCGACCACAAGGGCCAACGCAACGGCGTACTCCCCAAGCCCCACCGCCAGCAAGAACACCAAGGTCGTAACCCCGGCGAACAGCGCCACTATGAAGGCACCAGAGACGTAGCCACCAATCCCATCAAGGATGCGCTCGCCCAACAGTGAAACCCGCTCGCGACGAGACGCGGGTGCTAACTTCCACATCGCTTGCTTGATGGTGGGCATGTTGGCCAAGAAGTAGAGCGTCAAGATCGCCACGATCAAGGTGTCGGCCAAGAAGCCCACCAGAGCGCCAGCAGCGCCAAGCACGCCCCCGAACAGTTGGCCGCCGAGATCGCTTTCGGCAAGGTAGGCCTTGACCTTGTCGATGACGTCAAAGCGCGAGTCGATGCCCTGAAGCCAGCGGTTGTTGCTGAGTTGGTCTAGCCACAGGGGTGCGTTCTTCACGATCTTGGAGATCTGATCACTGGCGACCGGGACGATCGTGACCACGAAAATGGTGAGCACCGCGATGACCATGGAGATCACCGCCAAGACAGCCCAGTGTCGTTTGAGACCTTTGCGCTGGAGCCATTCGACGGTGGGGTTGATGCCGACGGCCACGAACATCGAGACGACGATCAAGATCAACACGCCACTGATGGCGTCAATGCGGGTGGCCAGCCAGTAAGCAACGAGTGCGCCCAAGGCCCCCAAGAACCCCATCATGAACGGAGCAGACCTAGAAAACGGTGGCCCTGGCGTGCCAAAGGGTTGTTGGGCTGCGGCCTTGGCGGCTGCGCGTTTCGCCGCTGCCGCCTTCAGGCCACGAGTCTGCCGAGGGCTGGGGGCCTCGGCTGGCTTGCTCACTGGTGCTCGTCACCTTCGTCTGAGGCGTTCTCAGCCTCAACTGCCTCGTCCTCAACCTCGACGACCTTGGCGGCCTTAGCTGCCTTCGGCTCGGCCTTGGGTGCCTCGTCCTTGGCCTTGTCGCCAAAGCCAGACATGAGGTTGCTGAGTGCACCAAGCTGCCCGGCGATGCCGTCACGCTTGCTGGTGAGTACGTCGACCTCTGCACGTAGGGCGGCGAGTTCCTTTTCGGAGTCAGCGTGGCCAGCGTTGCGTACCGCATCTGCTTCGGCCTGCGCGACCTTCAGCATCTGCTCGGCCTCACGCTTGGCGCGGGTGAGCAGACTCTCGGCCTCGGCTGCGGTTTGGTCCCGGTGCAGGTTCGCTGCCGCAGTGGTCTCGCGGGCGCGGAGTTCGGCTTGTGCGGCTCGCTCCTCAGCTTCCTTGACCAGGCGGGCGGTTTCGTTGACCGCACCTTCGTGGTGTTCGTGCGCCTCGCGCGCCAGGCGTTCCTTTTCCACGGCCAGTGCCCGGCGAGCTTCGTGCACTTCGCGGTCAGCGGCAGCCTTGGACTTGTCCGCCTCGCGAGCGGAGGTCATCCGTTGGGCTTCGGCTTCCTTCTCCATGCTGAGCTTGAGTTGGTCAGCTTCGCGTTGGGCAGCAGCGCGCATGTCGTTGACTTCGTCTTGGTCGCGCTTGCGCTGTGCGTCGAGTTCAGCGGTGGTGCGCGACCGATGATCTTCGATCTCGGCGTGCATGGTGGTGCGCTGCTCGTCTGCTTCGCGCACAGCGGCTGCGCGGGTGGCGGCGGCATCACGTGAGGCCTGCTCCAAAAGTGCGGCAGCCTGGATCTTGGCGTTGCCCATCACTTCATCGGCTTGCTCTTCAGCAAGGCGCAACATCTCTGATGCGCGGCCACCCAGGCCGGCGTACGACGGCTTCTCGACTTCGGTTGCCTTGACCTTGAGTTGTTGAAGCTCGGCTTCTAAGTCAGCAACCCGCTTGCGTGCTTCAGTCAAGCTAGCGGTCGCTTCAGTCAAGCTGGACGTCAACGCGGTGCGCTCGGCTGAAACCTCTTGCATCTTGTGGTCAACGGCGTCTTTGTCATATCCACCGCGACGGCTCATGGGGAAGTTCATGATCCCCAGTGTGGCGTAGGTGGGTGCGCCTGTCGCGGGGGCCGGGGGGCGTGCCGGAGATGTGCTGGCGGTCACTGCCGGAATAACTTGCGTCGGCTGATCGGCGTTTGATCCGTCGTCGAAAATGGACAGGCCACGGCCGTCGGTCATGAGGTACCCCTTGTTGCACGGCGCCCAAGCAAGGGCGACTGGAAGTTAACTATCGGATAAGTGTGTCGGATAACTGAATAAGAACAAGTCCTAGGGTTGAACTACACGCCACGGAACCGGTTGATCGCCCCAAGATGTCTGCTTCGCATCTCTTCGTCCCGCACGCCCAGGCCCTCGGAGGGGGCTAGACACAGCACTCCAACCTTGCCTTGGTGGGTGTTGTGGTGCACATCGAGGGCTGCTTGCCCCACGTTGTCGAGCGTGTAGGTCTTCGACAATGTCGGGTGGATCATGCCCTTGCTGATGAGCCGGTTGGCTTCCCACGACTCGCGGTAGTTGGCGAAGTGTGACCCGACAATCTGCTTGAGGTTCATCCACAGGTAGCGGTTGTCGTACTGATGCATGAAGCCGCTGGTCGAGGCACACGTGACGATCGTGCCGCCCTTGCGGGCCGCGAACACTGAGGCACCGAAGGTCTCTTTGCCGGGGTGTTCAAAGACGATGTCGGGGTCTTCGCCGCCGGTCAATTCGCGAATCTTGGCGCCAAGCCTGCGCCACTCGCGCGGGTCCTGGGTGTTCTCGTCTTTCCAGAACTTCCAGTTCTCCTCCGAGCGGTTGATGATGAGTTCAGCACCCATGGCGCGACAAATGCCGGCCTTCTCCTCGTTAGAGACGACACAGATCGGGGTCGCACCTCCGTTGAGGGCGTACTGCGTGGCAAACCCACCCAGACCGCCGCTGGCACCCCAGATGAGGACGTTGTCGCCCTGCTTCATGCCAGCGCCGTTGCGGCTCACAAGTTGGCGGTAGGCGGTGGAGTTCACCAGGCCCGGAGAGGCGGCCTCTTCCCAGGTGAGGTGACCAGGTTTGGGCATCAACTGGTTCGACTTCACCAAGGCGACGTGGGCCAGCCCACCGAAGTTGGTCTCAAAGCCCCAGATGCGCTGCTCGGGGTCCATCATCGTGTCGTTGTGACCGTCAGGGCTCTCAAGCTCAACGCTGAGGCAGTGGGCCACGACCTCGTCGCCTGGCTTCCACGAGTGCACGCCCAGCCCAGTTTTGAGTACGACGCCCGCCAAGTCCGAACCCACGACGTGATAGGGCAGATCGTGCCGCTTGGCGAGCGGACTGATCTTGCCGTACCTCTCCAGGAAACCGAAGGTTGCCAGCGGTTCGAAGATGCTGGTCCACACAGTGTTGTAGTTGATGGCGCTGGCCATCACCGCAACCAGAGCCTCACCTGGTCCGAGTTCGGGCAACGCAACGTCTTCAACATGCAGGGACTTGCGAGGGTCCTTATCGCGGCTGGCCACGCCGGCAAACATGTCGACCTCGTCCTTGTGGACAGTCGCGGCGCGGTAGTGCTCAGGAAGGGGCAGGTTCGCGAAGTCTTCGCTAGCGGTGTCTCCGGCCATGATGGCGTCGAGGATCTGCTTCACAGGAGGCTCCTAGGGCTTTGTGGGGGCTTAATAATCAAACTTACTGGCCAGTCACAGTCCGGGTCACCAGTTGTCCAACGTGATCTAAGACGCGTCAGCCGAGGGTTGCTTGTTCGCAGACGAAGCAGCCCGACTCGAATCAGCCAAAAGGCTAAGTGCATCGCCGACGTTGTGGTCGACACTGACCAGCAACTTGCGTGGCCAACACTGCTTGATCTGCAGTTATCCTGACTCAGGTGGAGGGGCCAAGTGATTCGCGAGGGCCAACAGGTCCTGCCATAGACCGTCGCCGAGTGGCTCTCGTCACCGCGTGGACTCTTCCTACCGTGCTTGCCGCTTCGACAGCCCCGGCGTACGCGTTGAGCTGCACGCCAGTAATCAAGGTGCTGGCTCCGGCATTGGACGCAGGAACGTCTGTAGACAGCAGCGGCAAATTGACGATTCGTGACTCGAAGAACGCGAACTCCAACACCAACACTGACCCGTTGTCGAATGTCACTGGCGGTGTTACCAATCCTGTGGTCAATATGACGATTGAAGTCCGGGCGTGTGGTGAGGTGGTCCCTGGTGTCACTCTCGTGGTCTCCGGCGATCAGGTGAAGGATTCGGAGAACAACTACATGATCGGATTCTCCCCAGCGTCCCAGACTTCAGGGTTCGGCGAATCACCAACCCAGCGCATCGCAACTGTGACGACTGGCGTGGCCGGGACGACCGTTGTGAAAATCAGCACTGCGACCTACAACGGATCAGACAAACCCTTTATCCCGCGCAGTGGCACATGGACCGTCACTGCTAGCTATTCCGGGGGTTCCACCATCACCAACACTTATGACTACACGGTCATTGATGGGGTCGCGCTGGTCTAGCCATGCCAGGAGCGCTTGACGACTGGGGGGACCAAGGCAAAGGTGCATGATCCCCTCAGATGGCTGATCTCTCAGTGGTCGGTAGTTCCAGGTTCGACGAGTTCCACGAGCACTCCGCCAGCGTCTTTGGGGTGGATGAAGTTGACGCGGGAGTTGGAGGTGCCGCGCTTGGGCACGTCGTACAACACGCGCACGCCGCGCTCGCGCAGCGTGGCACAGACGGCATCGATATCGTCGACTCGGTAGGCGACCTGCTGGATGCCGGGTCCGTTGCGGTCGAGGAATTTCGCGATGGTCGACTCAGGGGAGAGTGGGGCGAGCAACTGCACGCAGGATCCGGAATCGCCGACACCCATCATCGCCTCGCGCACTCCTTGCTCTTCGTTGGTCTCCTCGTGCAGGAGTGCCATGCCAAAGGTGTCGCGGTACATCGCGATGGCAACGTCAAGGTCAGGGACCGCCATGCCGACGTGATCAATGTGGGTGAACAAAGTCATGACTCAATCGTGGCTGCATCTATTGGCCTCCGACAACGAGGTGTGACCGGTCACTCAGTTCAGGGGGGTGCCTCAAGCGCCCAGTGGCTCGGTATCGTCGCCATACGCTTATCGATTGGAGATTGTTCATGTCCGGATCCGTCATTGTTGCTGGAGCACGCACCCCGATTGGTCGCCTCTCTGGCGGACTCAAGGACCTCGCGGCCGCCGATTTGGGTGGCGTGGCCATCAAGGGCGCGCTGGCTAAGGCAGGCATCAGTGGTGACCAGGTCGATTACGTGATCATGGGTCAGGTCATCCAGGCAGGCTCCGGGCAGATCACCGCTCGCCAGGCAGCCGTCAAGGGCGGTATCCCGATGACCGTGCCATCGATCACGATCAACAAGGTCTGCCTCTCGGGCATCAACGCCATCGCGATGGCTGACCAACTGATCCGTGCAGGTGAGCACGAGATCGTGATTGCCGGTGGCATGGAGTCGATGACCAACGCCCCGCACCTGTTGCCCAAGTCGCGTGAGGGTTTGAAGTACGGCGACAACACCCTGGTCGACTCGATGGCCTACGACGCCTTGTGGGACCAGTTCACCAACCAAGGCATGGGCAACCTGACCGAGGCCTGCAACGCGGCCGGGGCCAGTCTGACCCGTGAGGAACAAGACGAGTTCTCCGCACGTAGCCACCAGTTGGCCGCAGCCGCATGGACCAACGGCGTCTTTGACGACGAGGTCGTGCCAGTGGAGGTGCCCCAGCGTCGAGGCGACCCGATCGTGGTCAGCAAAGACGAGGGCATCCGAGGCGAGACCACTGCTGAGTCGCTGGGCAAGTTGCGTGCAGCGTTCGCCCGTGAGGGCACGATTACCGCAGGTTCGAGTTCGCAGATCTCTGACGGAGCGTGCGCAGTTGTCGTGATGAGCAAGGCCAAGGCGGAGGAACTCGGGATCGAGTGGCTCGCCGAGATCGGCGCCTCTGGCCAGGTGGCTGGCCCTGACTCAACCTTGCAGTTGCAGCCGGCTCGAGCGATCGAGGCAGCCACAGCCAAGGAAGGCATCGCGGTCAGCGACATCGACTTGTTCGAGCTCAACGAGGCATTTGCGGCCGTGGGCATCGAGTCGGCTCGTCAGCTTGGCGTTAGCGGTGACATCGTTAACGTCAACGGCGGTGCCATCGCGCTGGGACACCCGGTCGGCATGTCAGGCGCGCGCATCGTGTTGCACCTGGCTCACGAGCTCAAGCGCCGTGGCGGCGGCATTGGCGCGGCTGCCCTGTGTGGTGGCGGCGGTCAGGGCGACGCCTTGATCATCCGCGTGCCCAAGGGATGAGCCGAACCCGGACGTCGCATGACGTCTCGGAGTTGCTGACGAAGGCCCGAGCTGGCGATGCCCGCTCGGTGGCTCGACTGATCACCCTTGTCGAAGATGCTTCACCGTTGCTTCGTGAGGTCATGACCGCATTGACGCCGCACAGTGGGCACGCCCACATCGTCGGCATCACGGGTTCGCCGGGCGTGGGCAAGTCCACCTCAACCAGTGCGCTGGTCGGCGCGTTGCGCGCCGCTGGCAAGCGGGTGGGTGTGTTGGCGGTTGATCCCTCATCGCC
>CALMMO010000245.1 GCA_937868455.1 uncultured Marmoricola sp. | reverse complement strand
GAGTGCGCGAACTAGGCGTTGACCCAGACAAACGCTCGGTGATCTTCGTCGGGCGAATCACTCGCCAAAAGGGGCTGCCGCTGTTTTTGCGGGCAGCAGCTCAACTGCCCCCCGACGTACAACTGATCTTGTGTGCGGGTGCCCCTGACACCCCGGAGATTCTGGCTGAGGTCAAGGGCCTGGTCGATCAACTCACGACCTCGCGCGATGGGGTCGTCTGGATCGCCGACATGCTCCCTCGCGCCGACGTGGTTGCGTTGCTCACCCACGCCACTGTGTTTGCCTGCCCCTCAATTTATGAACCGTTGGGCATTGTGAATCTTGAGGCGATGGCGTGTGAGACCGCAGTGGTGGCAACAGCAACCGGCGGCATCCCCGAAGTTGTGGTGCCCGGGGAGACGGGCTGGTTGGTGCCCATTGAGCAAGCCACCGACGGCACCGGAACTCCCCTGCAACCAGACAAGTACGTCGCCGACCTAGCCGCAGCCCTCAATGACGCCGTCAGCGATCCCGCACGCGCAGCAGCCATGGGGGCGCGAGGTCGTCAACGTGCCATCGAGCACTTCAGTTGGCCAGCCATTGCTGAGCAGACCTTGGAGATCTACCGCTCGTTGTGAGGCGCTAGCTGAGTTCGAGCCCGGGATAGAGCTGGTGCTTGTCGAGCATCTCGGCCGACTGTGCGCGCACGCGCTCAGCGACTCCGTCAGCCAATTGGTAGGTCGCCTTCGAAGGCGCCCCGGCTGCCGTCGTCTTCGGCGTGGTGTTGCTGAGCGTCTCCACCACCAATTCGGCCACCTTGTCGAACTCATCGTGACCAAACCCACGGGTGGTCAGGGCAGGAGTTCCAAAGCGCACTCCGGTGGTGTACCAAGCACCGTTGGGGTCTTGCGGCACCGAGTTGCGGTTGGTCACCACGCCAGCATCGAGCAATGCTGATTCGGCTTGGCGGCCCGTGAGCCCAAACTGGCGTACGTCGAGCAGCACCAGGTGGTTATCGGTGCCACCGGTGACCAAGGTTGCATCGCGCTTGAGGAAGCCTTCAGCCAGCGACTTGGCGTTGTTGGCAATGCGCTGGGCGTAGTCGCGGAACTCAGGCTGGCGGGCCTCGGCCAGAGCGACGGCCTTCGCCGCCATCACGTGCGAGAGCGGACCACCTAGGACCATGGGGCACCCACGGTCGACATCCGCTGCAAACTCCTCAGTCGCCAACACCAATCCACCACGCGGGCCTCGCAGCGACTTGTGGGTGGTTGTTGTCACGACGTGGGCGTGTGGCACCGGGTCTTCGTCTCCAGTGAACACCTTGCCGGCCACCAAACCTGCGAAGTGAGCCATGTCGACCATCAAGACGGCGCCGACTTCGTCAGCGATCTCACGCATCTTGGCGAAGTTGACCCTGCGCGGGTAGGCCGAGTAGCCGGCGACCAGAACGAGCGGCTTGAACTCCCGGGCTTTGGCGGCCACGGCGTCGTAGTCGAGCAGTTGAGTTTCGGGGTCAGTGCCGTATTGCTGTTGGTGGAACATCTTGCCGCTGATGTTGGGGCGGAAGCCGTGAGTGAGGTGGCCGCCAGCGTCCAGCGACATCCCCAGCAGACGCTGGTTGCCAAATCGGTGACGCAGGTCTTCCCATTGGGCCTCAGTCAGATCGTTGACGCCTTTCACCGCAAACTCGGCCAGCGCGGGTGTTTCGACCTTGTTCGCCAGAATCGACCAGAACGCGACGAGGTTCGCATCGATGCCTGAGTGCGGTTGCGCATAGGCGTACTGCGCGCCGAAGAGTTCCCGAGCGTGCTCGGCCGCGAGCGCCTCGACCGTGTCGACGTTTTGGCAGGCGGCATAGAAGCGGTGGC
>CALMMO010000244.1 GCA_937868455.1 uncultured Marmoricola sp. | reverse complement strand
TCCACGGTCCGTGGGGCGAGGACGGCACCATTCAAGGTCTGCTCGAACTCGCTGGTGTTAGGTACGTCGGCGCTGGAGTGCTCGCAAGCGCCGTAGGCATGGACAAGCACTACATGAAGGTTGTCTTCGCCGGATCTGGTCTGCCTGTGCTCCCACACGTGCTGGTCACGACCAAAGCATGGCGACACGACCCCGATTCGATTCGTGAAGCGGTTAGTTCGTTGGGCTTCCCGGTGTTCGTCAAACCGTGTCGAGGCGGATCGTCCTTTGGGATTAGCAAGGTCCACATTCTCGACCACCTTGATGCCGCGATCGACTCCGCTGCCGAACACGACCCACGGGTGTTGGTTGAAGCATCGGCACCCGTTGGTTCTCGCGAGATTGAGTGCGGTGTCATTGGTGGCGCTTCAGGTGCTCCCGCGAGCGCGAGTGTGCCTGGTGAAATCACCGTCGGTGGGGATCACGAGTTCTACGACTTCGAGGCGAAGTACCTTGCTGACCAGTCCACAGGCCTCTTCATTCCTGCCGATCTACCCGAAGACATTGCTGAGCGAGTGCGCGCTCTGGCGGTGCAAGCCTTCGAGGCCCTCGGAGTGGAGGGTCTAGCCCGCGTCGACTTCTTCGTCACCCGTGATGGCCGGGTGCTGATCAACGAGATCAACACGATGCCGGGGTTCACTCCCACCTCGATGTTCCCGCAACTGTGGGCCGCGACCGGGTTGAGCTACCCCGACCTCGTGGCGCACCTCATCGACTTGGCACTCGAGCGCGGCACCGGACTTCGCTAGCGACAAACCTGCTCGGTCTGGGTCGTGTTGGCTTTGATGTATTCGGCCAGTTCGATCAGGGCATCAACAGGTGGTCGGCGTTTCGCGGGCACGGTCAGTTCTATCGAAGGGGAACGCCCCAAGGTGATCAGCACGGCATCTTGAGTCTGATCGCTTGCCGCTGACTCAGGCACAAACCAGTCGACACCTTCGATCCGGTCACAGGTCGGGCTCTGGGAGTACTCCGCAGGCAGTGGCGCACCGCAGCGTAAGACGTAGGCCGGATCACCCCAGGCGGCTCCCAAGGCATTACCCGGAGTGACTTCGCGGCGCTGTTGCCCGTCGAGGGTGGCGGGGAGTTTGTTCAGGAAGGTTCGACATGCGCCCGCATCGGCGCCCGCCGGCGTTGTCACAGGTACGGCGCAGCCAGCCAGGCACACAATCGAGGCACCGATAGCAAAGCCCCGCATCCAACTGGAGGCGGGGCTAAGCGTCACTGCAGGGTTCAGATGTGAACGACCGGGCAGGTCAAGGTGCGCGTGATGCCATCAAGCGTCTGCACCTTGGCGACAACCAACTTGCCGAGTTCATCAACGTTGCGAGCCTCAGCCCGAACGATCACGTCATAGGGGCCGGTCACGTCTTCAGCCATGACGACACCCTTGATGTCGGTGATCGCCTTGGCGACATCGGCAGCCTTGCCAACGTCGGTCTGAATGAGGATGTAGGCCTGAACGACCATGGCGGTCTCCTTCGAGTTCGGGGAACAGTCCTGAACCTACACGGTCTGGCCCACTCGTTGGAACTGGCATCCGGATAATGGGGGCATGACACAACCCCCTTTGCCGCGCGACGCCACGCTGGCCGACATCGGCGAGTTTGGGTTGATTTCGAGGTTCGACTTCCCGCAAAGCGACGCAGTGTTCTTGGG
>CALMMO010000243.1 GCA_937868455.1 uncultured Marmoricola sp. | reverse complement strand
CCCAATGGCTCATCGAGCAAGAGCACCTCGGGGCGGTTGATCAAGGCACGCGCGAGGGCCACCCGCTGTTGTTGACCACCGGAGAGTTGAGCCGGCTTCTTGCGCGCCTGCGACTGCAACTCCACCAGTTCCAACATCTCTTTGACTTGGCTATCGACGGAGGAGACCTTGCGTCGGCGTAGGCCAAATGCGACGTTCTCGAAGATGTCGAGATGCGGGAACAGCGCATAGTTCTGGAAGACCGTGTTGACCGGGCGGCGATAGGGCTTGGCGAAGGTGATGTCTTGCCCGCCCAGCGTGATCCGGCCCGAGGTGGGGGTCTCTAGGCCCGCCACCATCCGCAACGTGGTGGTCTTGCCACAGCCTGAGGGCCCCAGCAGCGCAAAGAAACTCCCGGTTGGCACATGCAAGTCCAACGACTTCACGGCCGTGAAGTTCGCGTACTCCTTGGTCAGTGCCTCTAGTTCGAGACCCTTTTCAGCCACCGATGACATCGCTCCACCCCTTGCCGTACGTCGTGTTTTGCGCCTCTGTGAGAGGCATGAAGTCAAAGGCACCTGCGAGCAGGGCTTCGTCTGGGAAAATCAAGGTGTTGTCGACCAGGCTCGAATCGATCTTCTCCATCGCCTGTTGTGCGCCTTGCACTGGGCAGATGTAGTTGTTCCACGCGGCCAGCTTCGCCGCGACCTCAGGCTCGTAGTAGTAGTCGATCCAACGCTCAGCGTTGGCCTGGTGAGTGGTGAGGTTAGGAAGCACCATGTTGTCTGACCACAGCGACACGCCTTCTTCAGGGAAGACGAACTTGATGTCGGGGTTCTCGAACTGGAGTTGGATCACATCTCCAGACCACGCCTCACACGCGAGGATGTTGCCCGCAGCTAGATCCTGGCTGTATTCGTTGCCAGTGAAGGCGCGAATCTGCCCACTCTTGACCGACTTAGACAACTCGTCGAGGGCATTGCCCCACTCGTCATCAGAGAAGTTCTCCGGATCGGCCCCCACCACTTTGAGCATGAATCCCATGGTGTCGCGCATCTCGGAAAGCAACGTGACGCGGCCGGCGAGATCAGAGCGCGTGAGCAACTCTTTGAAGCTCTTCACCTCACCGATCTTCTTGGCGTTGTAGGCAATGCCAGTCAAACCGCTTTGCCAGGGAGCCGAATAGACCCGGTCAGGATCCCAGGCCTTGCCCTGCAGCGGCTTGATGAGGTTCTTGTGCAGGTTGGGCACCTTGGCGGCGTCCATCGGCTGGGTCCAGCCCAGTCCGATCATGCGAGCGGCCATCCAGTCGGTGAGCACCATGATGTCGCGCTTCACGCTTTGGCAACTGCCCAATTGGTTGCGGACTTTGGCGAAGAACTCGTTGTTGTCGTTGACGTCGTCTGAGTAGTCGACCTCGATGCCAAATTGACTCTCAAACACCTTCAGGGTGGAGCTCGGCTTCTTCATCGGGTCGATGTACTGCGGCCAGTTCGACACGACGAGTCGCTTGTCGGTGTCTGAAAGGTCTTTGGCAAAGCACGTCAATGGATCTTGCTTCGCACCTTTGAGCCCGAAGAGCGGAAGAACGGCTGCGCTCCCTGCCATTGCGGCTACCACCCCAGCGCCCTTGAGCACTGTGCGGCGTTGCATGCCACCCATCCCTGACTCCTCTCGCCCCTGACTCGCTACCTTCGCAAAGAGATCCGTCGTAAACAAGGCTTGGGACTCCGAATTTCGTCGCCGAACCAAGATAGTGCGGGCGTTTCGTCCTTGCGCCCAGCCAACGATGCGGCAACGATGGCGGCCATGATCGGCAAACACCCCATCGATGAGATCTCCAAGGCGATCATCGAGCAACTCCAACAAGATGGCCGTAGGCCCTACTCCACCATTGGCAAGGCCGTTGGCCTCTCTGAGGCCGCAGTTCGCCAACGGGTCCAACGACTCATCGACAGCGGAGTGATGCAGATCGTGGCAGTGACCGACCCCATCGAAATGGGGTTTGCGCGCCAGGCAATGATCGGGATCACCGTGCACGGCGCCCTCGACCCGGTCGCCGACGC
>CALMMO010000242.1 GCA_937868455.1 uncultured Marmoricola sp. | reverse complement strand
CCAGCGAGTTCGAGCAGACCTTGAATGGTGCCGTCCTCGCCCCACGGACCGTGGAGAAGTGGCAGCACAACATCAACGTGTCCCAACACGCTTGGTGGTTGGTGCGGCTGGGCGATCGTGAGGTTGGTGCCGGTCTCAGACTGCACCAGGGCCACCGACCTGCCCTGCGAAATCGTTGGCAGGTCCCCCTGGTCACTGATCCGGAGTTGGTCTAGCCCGCCTTCAACGAGCACCCAGTCTCCGTTGCGACTGATGCCGATCGGCACCACGTCGTAGCGGGCTGGGTCGAGTGCCTGCAGCACACTGCCAGCAGTCACACACGAGATGCCGTGTTCTTCTGATCGTCCACCAAAGACGACCGCGACGCGAGGTTTAGCTTGAGCACTCATCAAGAACGACCCTACTGGTCTGCTCACTCATGGGTCACCACGCGCCCTAGGGTGAGCAGGTGACAACTGATGATCTTCACCCGCAGACGCTCGCCGTCACTGCAGGTCGACCACCCCACGAACCAGATGCACCGCTCAATGAACCCATCTGGATGGCGTCGACGTACGTCGCCGAAGGTGAGCGCGAATACGGCCGCTACACCAACCCGTCGTGGACCGCGTTTGAGACCACTCTGGGCGCCCTTGAGAGCGGTCAGGCACTCGCCTTCGCTTCCGGACTCGCAGCAGTCACCTGCGTGCTCGACTTAGTGGGCGCAGGCGGGCATGTGGTGGGCACACGTGGGGCATACAACGCGGTGATGACCCAGTTGTCGGATCTGGAGGCGCGCGGCCGACTCACCGCGGCGTACGTCGACCCCACCGACACCGCGAGTTGGACCGCTGCTGTCGCCGATGCCGACTTGGTCTGGCTCGAATCCCCCACCAATCCCCTCTTGGAACTCATCGACCTGCCCACGGTGATCGCGGCGGCCAAGGCGGCCAACGCATATGTGGTGGTCGACAACACCTTCGCCACGCCACTTCGACAGAATCCGTTGGCGCTGGGGGCGGATTTGGTGGTCCACTCAGCGACCAAGTTCATCGCCGGACACTCCGACGTGGTCATGGGTGCTTTAGTCGTCAGCGATCCCGAGCTATTCGCTGTGCTCAAAGGGCGGCGTGACCTCCTTGGTGCCATCCCGGGGGCCTTTGAGGCCTGGCTGGCACTGCGCGGCCTGCGCACCCTCGGGGTGCGCCTCGATCGAGCCGAAACCAACGCCGAGGAACTGGCTCGCCGACTACGCCAGCACCCATTGGTCACCCGTGTTCGCTATCCAGGCTTCGGTGCGATCGTTTCGGTGGAACTCAGCTCAACCCAGATCGCCATCGACCTCACTCACCGCACCCAGTTATGGACCCACGCCACCTCACTGGGTGGGGTTGAGTCAACCTTTGAACGCAGGCGGCGCTGGCCGGCCGAACCTAGCCTCGTGCCCGATGAACTCGTGCGACTCAGCGTCGGCATCGAGAACGTCGAGGACCTGTGGACCGACCTGTACAACTCGCTTAGCTGAGTTGGTGCTTTGCCCGGATGTTTGGCGCTTTACGGGGAGGATCCCCCGGGCAAAGCGCCAAAGTCACAAGTAAACCTGTGACTTTTACACCCGCAAAATCCTAGTCCCGCTCCGGCTTCGGAGCCCGCTCAACGAAGGCATCGATCATCTCGCTGGCGGTGATGTTGCCCTTGACGACCTCATCAACCTGCTCGGCAATCGGGGCATAGATGTTGTTGCGCTCAGCTAAATCGCGAATCGAAGCACACGATTTGGCGCCTTCAGCAACTTGGCGGGTGGAGGCGTAAATCTGCTCGACGGTAAGCCCTTGCCCGAGTTTCTCTCCGAAGGTGCGGTTACGCGAAAGCGGTGACGAACACGTCGCCACGAGGTCGCCCAGCCCAGCCAAACCCATCAGGGTCAGCGGTTCGGCACCAAGTGCCACTGCAAGTAGCGCGGACACGGCGAGTCCTCGCGTGATCAGAGAGGCGTAGGT
>CALMMO010000241.1 GCA_937868455.1 uncultured Marmoricola sp. | reverse complement strand
TTGGTACCCCAGGTCACGAAGGGGGTCATCGTGCTCGCGTCGAGCACGATCTCTTTGTCGAAGGTGGCGTCGGGGTCGGTGGTGAGCGACTTCCAGTGCTCCACCGCCGCGTCCCAGTCGGCACCCTTGGGTGCTTCGGGACGGCCCTCGATGTAGTCGAAGGTGGTCTGGTCAGGTGCGATCAGGCCCGCCTTGGCGCCCCACTCGATGCTCATGTTGCACACAGTCATGCGTGCCTCCATCGACAAGGACTCAATGGCTTCGCCGCGATATTCCACGACATAGCCCTGTCCCCCGCCGGTGCCGGTGTGGGTGATCAAGGTCAGCACGAGGTCTTTAGCCGTGACCCCCTCAGGCAAGGTGCCGTTAACGGTGACTGCCATGGTCTTGGGCTTGGCTTGAGTCAGCGTCTGGGTGGCCAAGACATGCTCAACCTCGGAGGTGCCGATGCCAAACGCGATCGCGCCGAAGGCGCCGTGCGTTGAGGTGTGGGAGTCGCCGCACACGATGGTCATGCCAGGTTGGGTCAGCCCCAACTGCGGGCCCACCACGTGCACGATCCCCTGCTCGATGTCGCCTAGCGGGTGCAAGCGCACGCCGAACTCGGCTGCATTGCGGCGCAGAGTCTCCACCTGAGTGCGGCTCACCGGATCGGCAATGGGCTTGTCCCAGTCGATCGTCGGCACGTTGTGGTCTTCGGTGGCAATGGTGAGATCTGGTCGACGTACTCGGCGGTTGGTCAACCGAAGCCCATCGAATGCCTGCGGTGAGGTCACTTCGTGGATGAGGTGCAAATCGATGTAAAGCAGGTCAGGCTCACCCTCGGTGGAACGAACCACATGCTCGTCCCAGATCTTCTCCGACAGTGTCTTGCCCATAACGATCCCTCCAACGTTGAACTAGCGTCTCGACTTGCAATCCCATAGTTTGAGACGGCAGTATTGCCATATGGACAACAGTAGCGGAGTCGGCGTACTCGACAAAGCCGCCCTCGTGCTCACCGCTTTAGAGAGCGGCCCGGCGACGCTTGCGGGCCTCGTCACCGCCACCGGGCTTGCTCGACCCACGGCGCATCGTCTAGCTGTCGCGCTCGAGCACCACCGACTGGTTGCCCGCGACATGCAGGGTCGATTTGTTCTTGGCCCACGCTGCGGCGAACTCGCTTCGGCAGCTGGCGAAGATCGCCTGCTGGCCACCGCTGGCCCTGTCTTGGCGCGACTGCGTGACATCACCGGCGAGTCGGCCCAGTTGTGGCGTCGCCAAGGCGACCACCGAATCTGTGTGGCGGCCGCCGAGCGACCCTCGGGTTTGCGCGACACCATCCCCGTCGGCTCACAACTCACCATGCGCGCCGGATCGGCCGCCCAAGTGCTGCTCGCCTGGGAAGACCCCGAGCGCATGCAGCGCGGACTCAACAACGCCGCTTACTCCGCCACCGCACTCTCCGGCATCCGCCGCCGCGGCTGGGCCCAGTCAGTGGGCGAACGCGAACAAGGCGTGGCCTCAGTCTCCGCCCCAGTGCGTGCCCCCTCGGGCAAAGTCATTGCGGCGGTGTCGGTCTCAGGCCCCCTCGAGCGCCTCTCCCGCCAACCCGGCCGCATGCACGCCCCGGCCGTTTTGGCCGCCGCCGAACGCCTCTCCGAAGCCCTGCGGCGGGCTGCTGCTGCCGACTAACGCTTCGGGTGTCGAAATCCCAGGTTAC
>CALMMO010000240.1 GCA_937868455.1 uncultured Marmoricola sp. | reverse complement strand
GACGAGGTGACCGCGGTTGAGTTGTATTTGGCAATCGTGGGGTGCTGGCTCACGCTGCTCACCACATTGGCGATGTCTTGTGCCCAGTGGTTTGCGCTATTCGCGACGTACGTCGTGATGACGCTGTCGTCTGGGAAGGCGCCAATGGCGTTGGGCATGGCGATGTAGGTGGTGTGCGTGCGTGCGGACACTGAACTGGCTGTCGCCGGCGCGGTGATTGTTGCGCTGGCGACTCGGCCAGCAACGCTGGTGTCGGCCGCGATGTCGCCGGAGAACGTCGAGTTGGGGGTGATGTATTGGCCCTTAGCTAGGTGCAAGCCAACGAACCGACCGGTCTTGGTCTGCACTGCATAGATGGTTTCGAGGCCGTGCTTGCCTTCGACAACGGCGGCGCGCACGTGCCCGCTGACGTGGATTGTGCGTCCAACGGCGCGTGGATCGCGCAGGGTGCGGGTGCGAGGGTCATCTGACTTGGCCAGTGCTGCGGTCGGCGACATCAGCGCTGCGACGACACCCAGGATCAGTGTGTGGCGCAAGGCCCGGCGGATTGCACGGTGATCGAGCATTGATCGGCCCCCAGAGATATGCCAGAGATATGCGAGCCCGCTGCTCGCTCTGGGCAGATGCTACGTCGAATCGGACGTTTCGGACAACGATTCAGATTTGTGGCTTAGCCCACCTGGATATACCAAAGGTCCTCCCCGGCGTGACAGTGGCAGGGGAGGACCTTCGGGTAAACGATTAATGACCGCGTTTGATTGCGGTGCGTAAATCCTTGTTGAGCTGGCTGATCACGTCGAGCGGGATCTCCTTGGGGCAAGCCGAGGTGCACTCACCGATGTTGGTGCAGCCACCAAAGCCCTCGTGGTCGTGTTGAGCAACCATCTGGACCACGCGGGTCTCGCGCTCAGGCTGACCCTGGGGGAGCAGACCGAGGTGGGTGACCTTGGCGCCCATGAACAACGACGCCGAACCGTTGGGGCACGCGGCGACGCAGGCGCCACAGCCGATGCAGGTCGCGACGTTGAACGCCTTGTCGGCGTCGGCCTTGTTGACCGGCAAGTTGTTGGCCTCAGGTGCCGAACCAGTGTTGGCCGAGATGAAGCCGCCTTGCTGGATGATCCGGTCGAAGGCGCCGCGGTCAACAACGAGGTCCTTGATCACCGGGAACGCGTCAGCGCGCCACGGCTCGATGGTGATGTGGTCGCCATCCTTGAACGAACGCATGTGCAACTGACACGTCGTGGTGACCTCAGGACCGTGTGCTTGACCGTTGATCATCAAGCCGCACATGCCACAGATGCCCTCGCGGCAGTCAGAGTCGAACGCGATCGGCTCTTCGCCGCGCGCGTTGAGATCTTCGTTGAGGACGTCGAGCATCTCCAGGAACGACATGTCAGGGGAGACATCGTCGAGTTGGTAGCCGTGGAAGCCGCCCTTGTCAGAGGCGTTCGCCTGACGCCAAATCTTCAGTGTGATTCTCATGCCTGCGCTCCAGTTGTTGTGTTCGCTCGCAGTTCGACCGCAGAGTGCTTGGGTGTGGACGGGTGCAGACCGATGCGGTCTTTCGCTTCGCTCACTTGTAGGACCTCTGCTTCATTTCGATCGCGGTGTAAATCAGGTCTTCCTTGTGGAGCACTGGCGCGGCCATCTGCTCGCCGTCTGCTCCTCCGCCAAACTCCCATGCCGCGACATAGGCGAACTCGTCATCGTGACGCAGTGCCTCGCCGTCTTCGGTCTGGGACTCAGCGCGGAAGTGGCCACCGCATGATTCGCGACGGTTCAACGCGTCGATACACATCAACTCACCGAGTTCGAGGAAGTCAGCAACGCGGCCGGCCTTCTCCAATGACTGGTTCATCGTGTCAGCGGTGCCGAGGACCCGAAGGTTGGACCAGAAGTCGTCCTTGAGTTCGCGGATCTTGCCGATGGCGAGCTTGAGGCCCTCATCGGTGCGCTCCATCCCGCAGTACTCCCACATGATGTGGCCAAGTTCCTTGTGATAGCTGTCAGCCGAGCGAGTGCCGTTGATCGACAGGAGGCGCTCGACGCGCGATTCGACGGATTCACGGGCCGCGAGAACCTCGGGGTGTGAGTCGTCGATCTTTTCAAACGGGCCATCAGCTAGGTAATCGCGGATGGTGTTGGGCAACACGAAGTAGCCATCAGCCAGACCCTGCATCAGCGCAGAGGCACCCAGGCGGTTGGCGCCGTGGTCGGAGAAGTTTGCTTCTCCGGTGACGTAGAGCCCGGGGATGTTCGACTGCAGGTTGTAGTCGACCCACAAGCCACCCATGACGTAGTGCACGGCCGGGTAGATGCGCATCGGCACTTCGTAGGGGTTTTCCCCAGTGATGCGCTGGTACATGTCGAACAAGTTGCCGTACTTCGCCTCGACCGCGTCACGACCCAACCGGGAGATGGCATCGGCGAAGTCGAGGTAGACACCCAGGCCGCCGGGGCCCACGCCCTTGCCGTCGTCGCACTGGTACTTCGCAGCGCGCGATGCGATGTCGCGAGGGACCAAGTTGCCGAAGGCCGGATAGATCCGCTCGAGGTAGTAGTCGCGATCCTCTTCAGCGATCTGGCGCGGGTCTTTGTCTTTGTCTTCGACGTTCTTGGGCACCCAAATGCGACCGTCGTTACGCAACGACTCGCTCATCAAGGTCAGCTTCGACTGGTGGTCGCCGCTGACCGGGATGCAGGTCGGGTGGATCTGGGTGTAGCAGGGGTTAGCCATGTAGGCGCCCTTGCGGTGTGCCCGCCAGGTGGCGGTCACGTTGCAGCCCATCGCGTTGGTCGAGAGGAAGAAGACGTTGCCGTATCCACCCGTTGCCAACACCACAACATCGGCGAGGTGAGTCGCGATCTCGCCGGTGACCATGTCACGAGCCACGATGCCGCGAGCCTTGCCATCAACCACGATGAGTTCGAGCATCTCGTGGCGGTTGTAGACCTCGACGGTGCCTTCGGCGACCTGACGCTCCAGCGCTTGGTAGGCGCCGATCAGCAACTGCTGACCGGTCTGGCCACGGGCATAGAAGGTGCGTGAGACCTGCACGCCACCGAAGGATCGGTTATCGAGCAACCCGCCGTACTCGCGTGCGAAGGGCACGCCCTGAGCAACACACTGGTCGATGATGTTGGCGCTGACCTCAGCCAAGCGGTAGACGTTGGACTCGCGGCTGCGGTAGTCGCCACCCTTCACGGTGTCATAGAACAACCGGAAGGTGGAGTCGCCATCTTCTTTGTAGTTCTTGGCCGCGTTGATGCCACCTTGAGCCGCAATCGAGTGGGCCCGACGTGGAGAGTCTTGGTAGAAGAACGACTTCACGTGGTAGCCGGCCTCACCCATGGTGGCAGCCGCGGAAGCGCCAGCGAGGCCGGTGCCAACGATGATCACCGAGAGTTTGCGGCGGTTTGCCGGGTTAACCAGTCGGTTCTCGAACTTGCGGTTGGTCCAGCGGTCCTTGATCGGCCCGGTGGGTGCGCTGGCGTCAACGAGTTTGTCGCCCAGTTTGTAGTAGCCCTTGGCGTCGTCAGATTTCTGCACGCTGGCTTTGTTAGTCGGAGAGGTGCCGTCAAGTGCGCCCATGTCGATGCGTCCTTTACTTGGTGATCAGGCCGGTGAGCACGGCGAGGGGAACGATGCAGAAGCCGCCAGCGATCACGATTGCGACCACCCAGCCAGCGAGTTTGGCGCGCCGACGTGCGGCTGCCGAACCGGTGAAACCAAGGGTCTGCATGGCGCTCCAAGTGCCGTGGTGCAGGTGCATGCCCAAGAAGACCATCGCGATCAGGTAGATCACGGTCAGCCACCAGGTCGAGAAGCTGTCAACGACCAAGTTGAAGGCGTCGTCGTTGGCGCCGCCAGTGACGTTGATCTTGCCGATGGTGAAGTTGAGCAGGTGCCACACCAAGAACAGCAGCAGCGCGATGCCGCCCCAGCGCATCCAGCGCGAGGACACCGAGGAGCCGAGGTTCTTCTTCACCGCATAGCTTTGTGAACGCGCGTTGCTGGCGCGGTTCCACAGCGTCAGTGCTGAGTAAACGTGGGCGCCGATCGCGGCAATGAGCACCAGGCGGATCACCCACAGCAGGCCGGTGTACGGCAGCATCGGTTCGCCAATGGTGCGCAGGTGCTCGGCGTAGGCGTTGAAGGCGTCATGCCCGCCGAACCCGGGGATCGGCAGCGCATGCAGGTTGCCGTACATATGCAGCAACACGAAGCCAATGAAAACCAGACCGCTGCTGGCCATCAGAAGCTTCAAAGCGATTGTCGAGCGCGACCCACGCGCTCCCTTAACAAGTGTTGGGGTGGCCACAAGGCCACCTTAGAGCTTTCTTAGGCTTCGATAGAACCGGGGGAGGCCGCTTCGCTTTCACTGTGAGCCAGTTCACTGTTGCCTTTGCGCGCCAGCGTGTTGGGTGGGATCGATCCGCTGGCGATGTTGTCGCGAAGTGAGTTGATCAGCGTGGAGCTTTGCGCCCACGTGCCGGCTACTTCTTCGTGCCACGGAGTGAAGCCTTTGCGAACCTCCACCGCCCACGCTTTGCCCCAGATCATTCGCACTGCGACGGCAATCGGCATCAACGCAAAGAGCAAGAGGAACTCAACGCTGACGAAAACGAGCGCCAAGATGAAGGGAAGGGCCAGCGCCAACACCAGCCCGATGATGAACTCCGTTGGTCCGCCAAAGTCCAAGTCGCCGAAGGGCATGTCAGCAGGGTGGGCGCCGCGGCGACGCCAAGGAACCCAGCGCCTGCTGACACGCCAAACCTGTCCCTCGGGGTCGGTCGTCTTCACGGACCCGAGAGTACGTCGAGCGCTGCGAGCCCGAAATCTCCCCGCTGTTCACGGCTGTGGGCGCGTGGGGTGTCCCACAACATGTGGCCCGCCCGCGTTGGCCTCTCTAGGGTTTGCACCATGGCGGATTCTGTTCCTTTCGCGCTCGACCTTCCTGGCGTCCACGCTGACCAGTCGGCCTGGGAGAAGGCTGCAGCCGATGTGCTGCGCAAGACCGGGCGGATGAGCGCCGAAGACCCCGACGCGTTGGTGTGGCGCAAGCTGACCCGCACGACGCTTGATGGCATCGCGATTGCCCCGGTCGGTTCGCCGCGAAACGCTGCTCCAGCAGGTCAACGCCCTGAGCGGGCTGGAGCCTGGGACGTGCGAGCCGGCTTTGCGGACTTCGACCCCAAGGTCGTCGCCGAGCAAGCCATCGATGAACTGCAAAACGGCACCACCTCGTTGCTGGTGCAGGTAGGCCTCGGTGCGCTCGCGCCGGCTGATCTGAGCATCGCGCTGAAGGATGTGCTCCTCGATGTCGCACCGGTCGTGCTTTCAGGGGGCGGAGCTGGTGAGTTCTGTGCGCTGCTGACACAACGGGGTGTGCAGGCTGCCGAGGGCACGAACCTGGGCGCTGACCCACTTGGGGAGGCCCTGCGTGGGGTAGCGCCAACCTCCGATCTGGGCGAAGTGGTGTCACTGGCGCGCACACACCACACGTTGGCGATCTGCATCGACGGGACCGCGGTGCACGACCAGAGTGGCTCCGATGTGCAAGAACTTGGCTGGGTGATTGCGGCTGGGGCGACGTACCTCCGAGAACTCGAAGGCATGGGTCTGAGCGCCACTGAGGCAGCCGGGCTTATCGAACTTCGCCTGGCAGCCACCGATGACCAATTCCCCACGATCGCCAAGATGCGGGCGCTGCGCCAGTTGTGGTCACGAGTCTTGGAGCTCAGCCACGCCGACGCCCCGACTCGGGTGCATGCGGTGACTAGCCGCCCGATGATGAGCAGTTTCGATCCTTACGTGAACATGCTGCGCACCTGCGTGGCTGCCTTCGCGGCCGGTGTCGGTGGCGCAGACGCGGTGACGGTGCTGCCATTTGATGCACCTATTGGGTTGCCCGACAACTTCAGCCGCCGGATTGCTCGCAACACCTCGGCGCTGTTGATCGACGAAGCCCATGTCGGAAAGGTGGCTGACCCAGCAGGCGGCTCGTTTGCGGTTGAGCAACTCACGCACGACTTGGCTGAGGCGGCCTGGGCTTTCTTGGCGGAGATTGAGAATGCCGGCGGAGCCAGCGCTGCGACGCCCATGGTGCAAGAACGCATTGGTGAAGTGGCAGTTAAACGCGATGGGATGGTGGCCAATCGCAAAGCTGCAATCACTGGTCTCACAGAGTTTCCAAACCTTGGCGAGGAGTTGCCCTCACGTCGTGACTACGCCGAGGGCGGCATCGAAGTACGCGCCTACGGTCACGAGTTCGAGGCGCTACGCCGTGAGCCCATCGCCGCGCCGGTGTTCTTGGCGACCATGGGACCCATTGCTGCCCACACGGCTCGGGCCACATTCGCGACGAACCTGCTGGCCGCCGGTGGGATCGCCTGCGAGGCGGCGGGGGCTAGCGAATCGGTGGCCGATCTGGTCAACGCTGCCAGTGGGCACCGGGTGGTCTGCCTGTGCGGCACCGACAAGGCCTACGCCGAATGGGGCAGCGACCTCGTCGCAGCCTTGCGGGCTGGCGGGGCATCGCGGGTCATTGTGGCTGGCAAGGTCGATGTCGGGGCCGATGACGTCGCGGCGATGGGCATCAACGCCTTGGACTTCTTGAACCGAACGAGGGAGGCACTTTCATGAGCACCGTGCCGAAAAGCTTTGCTGGGTTGCCGCTCAGCGGCGATGAGTCAATGCCGCGTGTTGAAGCCTCGGGGGAGGCGTGGGCGAGCCCTGAGGGGATCGCGATCAAGCCGGTCTACACCTCATCCGA
>CALMMO010000239.1 GCA_937868455.1 uncultured Marmoricola sp. | reverse complement strand
CATTGACGCCGAGATCACCATCACCGACCTCGCATCGCTGGCCGACATCAACCCCACTGCGGCTGCACTCGAACAAGCCGAGGCACGTGCCGATGCCGTGCAACCAACTGCCATTGCAGACATCTTGTTCACCTCCGGCACCACCGGACGCCCCAAGGGTGCGATGAGTCGGCACGAGCAGACCATCGGGGTCGCGGCAAGCTGGGGCGAGGTTGGCGAGCTTTCGGCCAGTGACCGCTACCTGATCGTGAATCCGTTCTTCCATTCCTTTGGCTACAAAGCCGGCATTGTGGTGTGTCTCCTCAGTGGGGCCACGATGTATCCGATGGCAGTTTTCGACATCGATGCGGTGATGTCGATGATCCAAACCGAGCAGATCACCGTGCTGCCAGGTGCACCGACCATTTTCAGCACCTTGCTCGACGCACCCACGCGGCCCACCTATGACCTCTCGTCGCTGAGATTGGCCGTGACCGGTGCTGCTGTGGTGCCCGTGGTCCTCATCGAGCGCATGCAATCGGAGCTTGGCATCGACACCGTGCTCACCGCGTTCGGGATGACCGAGGCTGTCGTGGTCACGATGTGTCGCCCCGGTGACGCAGCCGAACTCATCGCTAACACGTGTGGCCGAGCCATCCCCGGCATGGCGACCCGTATCGGTGAAGGCGGTGAGTTGCTGGTCAAAGGCGACTTCGTCATGGCTGGCTATCTTGATGACCCCGAGGCCACTGCGGAGGCCATCAAGGACGGCTGGCTCCACACCGGAGACGTGGGCGTGCTTGATGATCAGGGCAACCTCAAGATCACCGATCGTCTCAAAGACATGTACATCTGCGGCGGCTTCAACGTCTACCCGGCCGAGGTCGAGCAGACTCTGGCCCGGCTCGACGGAGTGCTTGATTGCGCTGTCGTTGGCATCCCCGATGACCGGATGGGTGAGGTTGGCAAAGCATTCGTCGTACGCCGCGATGACTCACTCGACGCTGCCCACGTCAGGGAGTTCCTCAAGGTACGCCTGGCCAATTACAAGATTCCTTCGCAGGTGGAGTTCATTGACGTGCTCCCCCGCAACGCCATGGGCAAGGTCGTAAAGACCGACCTGCGAGAAGCCTCACATTAGGAGTGCATTGATGAGTGAAGACAACCCAGTCGCCTACGCCGTCGACGGACCGATCGCCCGCATCACCTTGGATCGCCCCGACTACCGCAACGCCCAGAACTCCAAGATGACCTACGCCCTCGATGAGGCCTTCCAACGCGCCACGAACGACGACGACATCAAAGTCATCGTGCTCAGCGGCGCCGGCAAGCACTTTTGCGCTGGCCACGACATTGGTACGCCCGGACGCGATGTGGACGTGGAGTACGAACGCAAGGCGGTCATCCACTGGACTCACGTGGGCGCCGAGGGCGTTGACCAGCGTTGGTCGCGTGAGTCTGAGGTCTACCTCGGCATGTGCCGGCGCTGGCGCGAAGTCCCCAAGCCAGTGATTGCTCAGGTGCACGGTGCCTGCATTGCCGGTGGCTTGATGCTGGCCTGGGTGTGCGACTTCATCGTGGCCAGCGAAGACGCCTGCGTCTCAGCCCCGGGGGTGCGCATGGGCAGTCCTGGGGGGGAGTACTTCGCGCACCCGTGGGTGATGAACCCTCGCGCAGCCAAGGAGTTTCTCTACACCGGTGACCGCGTCAGTGCCCAACGTGCCTATGAACTTGGCATGGTCAACCATGTCGTGTCCGCCGACGAACTCACAACGTACGTCGATGCGATGGCCACACGCATCAGCGCAATGCCCCGCCTGGGCTTGGCGCTGACCAAGAAGGTCATCAACAACGCCGAAGACCTCCAGGGAATGCGTGCTGGCATGGACTCAGTCTTCGGCTATCACCACGCAGCCCACGCCCACAACGCCGAAGTGACTAGTGACTCCCTGGGTGGACTCGACGCCAAGTCGATGGCCGCTGGCAACAAGGCTCAGGCCTAAGAACGGACAAGACAACACCGTGAATCTCGATTTCGCCCCCGAGGACCTGGCCTTCCAAGCCGAAGCCCGAGCCTGGTTGGCCGCCAACGTGCCTGCGACGCCTCTGCCCTCGATGGACACTGCCGAGGGATTTCTCGCCCACCAAGAATGGGAAGCCAAGTTGAGCGGGGCCGGCTGGTCAGTGGTCTCCTGGCCCAAGGAGAACGGCCGGCGCCACGCCGCGCTCGGGCACCCTGCGGCGCACCTTCGTGCGCGCCGGTGTGCGCGTCATCGCTTACGAGAACGATTGTCCGCATGCGCGC
>CALMMO010000238.1 GCA_937868455.1 uncultured Marmoricola sp. | reverse complement strand
TCGATGGACTCACGGATCAAGTCGGCGTGGCCGGTGTGGCGGGCGTACTCCTCGATCATGTCGACGAGGATGCGGCGCAGGTTGAAGGCAGGGTTGTCGCCTGGGTTGGCCACGAGTTGGTCGAGTCCCACAGCCTCGATCGCCGAGGCTGTGGCGGCTTGGGAGCGCGAGACGGCAGCCAGCCAAAGGGCTTCGAGTTCGGCGGGGGTGTCGTTGGCAGCCGACTCGAAGTCCCAGTTGTCGTTGTGCTGCAATGGCGCCCAAATCTCGGGGTAGTCGTGCCCGAGGAGTTGATGGGTGAAGTAGTGGTCTTCGACCAGCGCCACGTGCTTGACCAAGCCAGCCAACGTCAAGGTCGAGGACGCGATGCGAGTGTTCATCGACTCTTGATCGAGCCCGAAGCACTTCCAGGCGAATGTACGCCGGTTGCGGTGCAACGCTGCCTGAAGTGCCTCGACTTCGGTAGGCGCCGGAGGGAACGGTTGAGGAGCCAGCAGTGACATGGCGTCAAGCTACCGCTGAATTAACCCTTAGGCAGCGGGCCTTGGGATGAGTAGCCTCGCTGCTTGTGTCAGGCGAATCGATGATCTCCGCACAGGCAGTGCGCAAGTCCTTTGGCGACTTCGAAGCCGTGAAGGGGATCGACTTCGAGGTACGCCGCGGCGAGTGCTTCGGATTTCTGGGCCCCAACGGTGCCGGCAAGTCCAGCACCATGCGGATGATCGCGGCGGTGTCGCCGACCTCCGGCGGCCACCTGAGCATCCTGGGCATGGACCCTCACACGCATGGCTCCCAGATCCGTGCCCGGCTCGGGGTGTGCCCTCAAGAGGATTCACTCGATAACGAACTCAACGTGAGCGAGAACCTCATCGTTTATGGCCGCTACTTCGGGTTCTCCCGGGCGCACCTGCGCGCCAAGGTCGCCGAACTGCTCGATTTCGTTCAACTCGGCGACAAGGCCACCGCCAAAGTCGAGCAACTCTCTGGTGGGATGAAGCGTCGTCTCAGCATCGCGCGCAGCCTGATCAATGACCCCGAGGTGCTGCTGCTCGACGAGCCGACTACCGGGCTCGATCCTCAAGCCCGTCACGTGCTGTGGGATGGCATCTATCGGCTCAAGCAGGCGGGTGTGACCGTCGTACTGACCACGCACTACATGGACGAGGCCGAGCAACTGTGCGACCGGCTTGTGGTGATGGATAAGGGCTTGATTGCGGCCGAAGGCACCCCGCGCAGCCTGATCGAAACTCACTGCACTCGCGAGGTTGCGGAGTTGAGATTCAAAGGCGATGAGCAGTACGTCGACCAAGTCGCCGATCTAGCCGAGCGCATCGAAGTGCTTCCTGATCGCCTTCTGCTCTACACCGACGAGGGCGATCGCGCAGTCGCCGCCGTGCATTCTCGTGGCATTGCCACCGAGGTAGCTCTCGTGCGTCGATCCTCACTTGAGGACGTGTTCTTGAGTCTGACCGGGCGCACTTTGGTGGACTGATGAGCCAGGTCAGCACGTGGCAGTTGGTCACTCGCCAGTGGGACTACTGGAAGACGGTCTATCTGCGCACCTTCCGGGGCAGTTTCGCCTCCAACTTCTTCAGTCCGCTCTTCAACGTAGTGGCGCTGGGAGTGATGTTGGGTGGTTTCGTTAAGGCCGATCCGGCCACGCTCAGCGGCGCTCCCAGTTATCTGGCGTTTGTGGTGCCAGGGTTGTTGGCCAGCACCGCCATGATGACCGCATTCGAAGAGGCCAGCTATCCAGTGGTGGGTGCCCTGAAATGGGAGCGCAGTTACTTCGCGATGCAGGCCACGCCCTTGACCCCGGTGGCCATCTTGTGGGGCCATCTCCTCTACATCACCGCTCGTTTGGTGATGGTCTCGGTGGTTTTCGTGGCAGTGATGGTGCCCTTTGGGGTGTTCGCCACCTGGTGGTCCCCGATCGCTGCCATCGGCGCCTCGACATTGATCGGCCTGACGTTCACGACCCCGATGTATGCCTTCAGCGTGCACGTGGGCACCGAAACCTGGTTCAACCTGTTTTGGCGGCTTGGAGTCATGCCGCTCTTCCTCTTCTCCGGCGCGTTCTTCCCGATCACGAATCTGTCGCCCTCCATTCGCTGGCTAGCCCAGGTCCTGCCGCTGTCTCACGGGGTTGACCTCACGCGGATGCTGGCTCTCAATCACGTCGACCTGGGCACGTTGGCCGCACAGGTGACCTATCTGGTCGTCGTCAGTGCGCTTGGCTACGTGCTGTCGGTGAAGGCGCTCACCCGAAGGCTGGCCTCGGGATGAGCCTCGCGATGTATGCCGGCGCGAAGCACGTCGTGTTTCGCAATTTCATGGTCGCCAAGCGCGGCTGGCCCTCGTTTATCTCCGGCTTTGCCGAACCAGTCCTGTACCTGTTCTCCATCGGGGTCGGCATGGGCAAACTCGTTGATGGCTTCGACATCGACGGCAGGTTCGTCACCTACGCCGCGTTCGTTGCCCCGGCGATGTTGGCCGCGTCGGCCTTCAACGGCTCCTTGTTCGACTCAACGTTCAACGTCTTTTTCAAGCTGAAGTACGACAAGATTTACGACACGATGATCGTCACGCCGCTGACGGTCTTCGACATTGCCCGAGGCGAGATCATCTGGTGCGTGGCTCGCAGCACGCTCTATTCGACGGGTTTCTTGGCGATCATGGCCGCGATGGGGATGGTGCACTCATGGCTGGCCTTGCTCACGATCCCGGCGACGATGTTGATCGGTTTCGCGATCGCCTCGATCGGGATGGCGTTGACCACCTACATGAAGTCATGGCAGGACTTTGAGTCCATCACCCTCGCGGTGACTCCGTTGACGCTGTTTCGGCGAGGATCATGTCTTAGGGAGTTAGGGTGTCGAGCGTTCAGCTAGCTGACGCAGGTCAA
>CALMMO010000237.1 GCA_937868455.1 uncultured Marmoricola sp. | reverse complement strand
TGTTGTATGCCTATTCGGTCTGGTCTCACATGACCCCCGAGGATGTGGCGGGCTATGCCAAGATCATTGCCTCGATTTTGCGGCCCAACGGCAAAGCGATGCTGACCGCCTTTGTTGAGGACGATGTGCCCGACTGGACCGAAAATCCCGACGACTACGGCACATTGACCTGGGCAAAACCACTCCACTGCGCTCGCTTCGAGCGCAACTTCTTCTACCAACTGATGGATCAGGCGGGTTTGCAGGTGCAACACACCGAACACGGTCAAGAGACTGACGGACAATCACTCTTCGTGTTGGCGAGGCGCTGATGTCTGATCGCAGCATCCTTCTCGTCCATGCTCACCCCGACGACGAGAGCATCGGTCAGGGCATCACGATGGCGAAGTACGTCGCCGAGGGCGTGCGCGTCACTCTGGTCACCTGCACAGCTGGTGAAGAGGGTGAAATCTTGATCCCCGATGAGCAGCATCGCGCTTCCGGGAACGACGACACCTTGGCCGAGCTGCGTAAAGAGGAGCTTTCAGCCGCCATGCGCGAGTTGGGCGTGACCGACCACCGTTTCTTGGGCGGGTTTGGCACCTACCGTGACTCGGGCATGCAGTGGCACGACCAGGGCCATGCCGTGATCGGGGAGAACATCCACGAGCGTGCCTTCTGGATCGCTGACCTCACCGAGGCAGCCGATCACCTGGTGCGGGTGATCCGTGAGGTCCGCCCGCAGGTGATGGTCACCTACGACCAATTCGGTGGCTACGGGCACCCTGATCACATTCAGACCCATCGAGTCGCGATGTACGCCGCTGCGCTTGCCGGTGTGCCGTCGTACAAACTCGACCTGGGCGAGCCACACGAGATCGCGAAGATCTATTGGGGTGCGATGAATGGCACCAAGCTTCGCGAAGGGTTGCGTCACCTGCGTGACGCGGGCGAAGAGATCCCCTTCGACGGCATGGACCCCGATGGTCCACTGCCAGCATTCATGGTTGAGGAGCACGCGCTGGCGGCGGTCGTCGAGGGCACCGACTTGGTGGAGAAGAAGATGGCCGCACTGCGTGCCCATGAAAGTCAGATCTCCGTGGACGGTCCGTTCTTCGCGTTGAGCGACAACTTTGGTCAAGAAATCTGGGGCACTGAGTACTTCCGCATCGCCAAGGGCGCACTAGGTCCAGTTGGTCCCGATGGGCTCGAGACCGATCTATTCGCTGGCCTCTGAGGGCGCCTTGAAGTAGCGGCTTGAGTGGTGGACTCGATAGTTCATCGCTTCATAGAGAGCGATAGCTGCCTGGTTATCGGTCTCGACATGCAGCCAGGTCGTGGTTGCTCCTAACGAACCTCCCCAATCAAGGAGTTCGGCCATCAGCGCGCGCGCCAAACCGGTACGACGCCGCTCTGCGCCCACGCTCAACCCATGCACCCCGATCCAGTCCCCTTCTAACGCCGCTTCGGCGATCGCTATGTCGCCGACCTTGGCGACCGCTCGAGGACCCTCCACGAACAGGTCGACCTGATGCGTGCTTGGAGGGATCGATCGCAGTGCCGAGGGCAAGGAGGCGACCATGAAGTGGTTCGCGCCGATGCACTCCCATTCCTCAAACCTGGTGTCGCCTGCCTCGGCTTGTACGAGCACAGGCAGGTCGGCGTAAAACCGACGCAAGTGAGTAACTGCCTCCTGCATCGAGCAACCTGGATCGCCATAGGCCAAAGCTGAGTTCGCCCGCTTGCGACGCCGACCGATAGGGGCAGTCTCCGTGCGCAGCAACCAATCGCCAACCGGTTCAGTCACCAGCGAAGGCCACATCACCAAGCCATGCAACTCACATTCACGCGCCGGCACCCGTTGGCGAGCCGAGGCGCGCGGCGGCACGGGCTTGCCAGTGATGATGTCGCCTAGCGCGATCTGCAGACTCGAGCCGTCATGCAGGCGCAGCACACAATCGGCTTCTGTCCACGACTCACACACCCCGAGCGTGTCTGTGACCTCGCCCGTGTGGGGGATCACACGGCGTACGACGATGCGGGTGCCGATGACGTGGGGGCCAAGGCGATGCTGGTTTCGACCCATCCGACCAGGGTAGAGGTGGACCTGCTGCATCGGCGTACTAGGCTGGCCTCGCCCGGTGCTCGACGCCGGAATCAGGAGTCAGGAGGACCAAGCGGTGACCTACGTCATCTCCCAGCCTTGCGTGGATCTCAAGGACCGTGCGTGCGTCGACGAGTGCCCGGTCGACTGCATCTACGAAGGCAAGCGGATGCTCTACATCCACCCCGACGAGTGCGTTGACTGCGGCGCCTGTGAGCCGGTGTGCCCCGTTGAGGCGATCTACTACGAAGACGATGTTCCCGAGGAGTGGAAGGGCTACTACGACGCCAACGTGCACTTCTTCGACGAACTCGGCTCGCCCGGCGGCGCAGCCAAGATGGGTGTCATTGACGCCGACCACGACCTGGTCGCAGCGTTGCCACCCCAAGAGCACGACCACTGAGCCCTGTGCTCCCGGGTCGTCCATCTGGCGATTCAGTTATAGGCGGCAGGCAGTCGGTCTCAGACCGACTGCCTGACTTCCCTTGGGACTCGCTCTCAGAGTTTGCTGCCACAGCACGTCGGCATCCCGATGGGATCATCGACCTTTCCGTGGGCACTCCGGTCGATCCCACCCCCGCAGCTATTCAGCAGGCGTTGGCCGCAGGTGCTGACTCACCGGGTTACCCACTCACCATCGGCACCGTTGAGGTGCGTCAGGCCGCGATCGACTGGCTGAGCCGTCGCTTCGGCGTTGAATGTCTTGATCTCAATTCTGTGCTGCCTGTCATTGGCTCCAAGGAGTTGATCAGCGGGTTGGCCGTGCACTTAGGTTTGGGGCCCGGTGATCTGGTGGTCCAGCCCGCATTGGCCTACCCCTCCTACGAAGTTGGTGGGGTCCTCGCGGGTGCTGAGGTGATTGCTGCAGATTCACTCACCGCTATCGGCCCACGACGTCCAGCGATCTTGTGGCTCAACTCCCCGTCAAACCCCACCGGCAAAGTACTTCCTCCCGATCACCTGAAGAAGGTGGTCGATTGGTGTCGCGAGCGCGGCACGCTGCTGGTCAGCGACGAGTGCTACCTCGAATGCGTCTGGGAGGGCGAGGCATACAGCGTCTTGCACCCAGAGATCTGCGGCGGCAGCAGCGAAGGCATCCTGAGCGTTCACTCGCTCTCCAAACGCTCAAACCTTGCCGGCTACCGGTGTGCGTTTGTTGCTGGCGACAGTGCAGTCGTGAGCGAACTTCTCGCCGTACGAAAAAACCTTGGTTTGCAGATCCCAGGCCCGCAACAGGTCGCCATGGCTGCTGCGCTCAATGACGATGAGCACGTAAAGGTCCAGCATGGGCTATATGCCCGTCGACGCAGGTGGCTTCGCGATGCCCTAGTGGCTGCCGGTTTCCAGATCGACCACAGCGAGGCCTCGTTGTATCTGTGGGCGACCAAGGGCGAAGACTGCTGGAAGACGGTGGCAGATCTTGCCGAGCAGGGCATTTTGGTGGCTCCAGGCACGTTCTACGGGCCTAGTGGCCGTGAGCACGTACGAGTGGCGTTTACAGCCACAGACGAGCGCGTAGGGGCCGCTGTCGAGCGCCTAGCGGCTCTATGACTGCCACACCCGCACCCAGTCGACCAGCATCGGGGCGCCCGGGCCCGGCTCGCACGACAAACTGATTGCCGCTGAACTGATCCCCAGGCCCTGGCTTGTGTGCGAGAACTCTTGGCCATCGATGCTGAACACGATCGCTTTGTCAGTGCGCTCAACGCTGAGGACGTGAAAGCCGTTTGACCACCCGTTGTCGGTGGCAAGTCCTTGAGCGACCCCTCGCCATGAGGCCAACGGTCCCTTTGGCAGCCAGTAGCTCACCTCGGCGCGTAATCGATCGCGGCGGGCGACGTGGGCAATTGACATGCTCTTGGCCACGCCTGCCACCTTGCTCCCCGCTGGAGCTAGTACGACGGAGCAGGTGGCTCCTGGTGCAAATTGCACACGCGCGGCCATAAGAGACGGATTGGGCACTGGGGTGGTGAGCGAAACCAGGCTGCCACCTGGCGAGATTGCGACGGCGCCAGATAGCAACTCTGTGCCCGGATCGGTAGCCCAGCCAAGCAGCGCATCGAAGTCGTCAGCGAAGGTGAGCTTCCAGGGGTTGTCGACGCGCTTGGATTTCAGCGCCCCGAAGTCGCCGAAGGGGTCGCCGGTCACGCGGAAGGCAGTTGACTGATCGGCCTGACTGACCAAGAAGCGCACGGTTCCGGCGCTGTCTTGCACGCCGTCGGCCACTGCAGCCCAGCCATGGGGTCCGCGACCTTCGAGTTGCAACTCGCGACCGGGCGCAGGGGGATCGAGTCTGGCCAACACCACGGCACTGGCTTCATCGGCCACGGCGGGTTTAGCGCCGACTTGCACGACGGGTGGAAGGGAAACTTCGACCTCGGCGTGCTGCTTGGACGCACTCGAGTTGGTTGTCGGGGTGGGTGTGCTGGCACTGGAGTGGTCCGCTGTCGGCTTCGCTCCACCATCGCGCAGGGAGTCCACCAGCAAGAACAGGCTGCTGGCCGCGACCAAGCAGGCGCTCACGAGCAGCATCAAGATGGACTTGCGCGCCATGTGCCCCCCTACTAGTGATCGTGCCTGCAGGCAGACCTTAGGGGATGAGGCCCATGCCCGTCGCCGGGCATGGGCTCTTGAGTGGCTTCGCTAGTGGAGCCTCAGCCTCAGTTGGTCGGCTGAAGCTGACTTGTCGGCCTGCCAGCCCCGGGACGATCTAGCGCCGTTAGACCAGGTGTGTGCATCGAAGGAAACCGCATCGATCCCTAAGCGGTCAGCGTGGGCGACGGCAAATGCAGCAATGGACCAGGCCAAGCGCGCTCCGTCGGCGCCCTTATCTACGGGAACGATCAGTGCCGAGTCGCCAACGTTGCGAGTTTGAAGTTTGCCGTAGGCGCGGGTGAGTCCGCGAGCCACTGTGGCCTGCGAACCAGACTGGGTGCTGCCTTCGGACACGCACGAGAAGGCGCCGCCAGGGGAGTAGCCCGTCATTGCAGAGGCCATCGCTCGGGCATCGGTGGCGTGAGCCTGGTAGGCATCGGGAAAGGCAGATCGCTGAACCTTTTGGGCGGCATCGGTGATCTTCATCGACTCAAAGCCCTCGATCTTGGCCAAGACGTCGTAGAACGCGTTGGTGGCGTAGTACGGGTTCTGGACCTGTTTCTGAGTGCCCCAGCCTTGGCTGGGCCGTTGTTGGAAAAGCCCAAGTGAGTCTCTGTCGCCATAGTCGAGGTTGTGCAGTTTCGACTCTTGCATCGCGGTGGCGAGAGCGATGCTGACGGCGCGGGCAGGCAGGCCACGTCGTACTCCGATGGCGGCGATGATGGTGGCGTTGCGTGCCTGATCGGGTTCGAGCGAGACCGTCACATCACCGACTTTGGTGGTGCACTGCGCGGCCGCCGGCACCGGTCCGAACCCTCGATAGAGCATGAAGCCCAATCCGGCGACCAGTGCCAAGATCACTGCGGCGAGGAGAGGTTTAGTTCGCATGCAGATCCGCATTGAGGGCGATGCCCTCGCCCTTCCACGGCACCGCCTCAATTGCCCCAGTCATCGAATTGCGTCGGAACAAGACATTGCTGGCGCCGGAGAGTTCGAGAGCCTTGACGACCTGGCCATCGGGCATCTTCACCTTCGTGCCAGCGGTGACGTAACACCCAGCCTCAACGACGCAGTCATTGCCCAGGCTGATCCCGATGCCCGCGTTGGCGCCCAGGAGGCAGCGCTCGCCGATCGAAATGGTCTGTGTGCCGCCGCCTGACAAGGTGCCCATGATTGAGGCCCCCCCGCCGATGTCGGAGCCGTTGCCGACCACGACGCCTGCGGAGATGCGACCCTCGACCATCGAGGTGCCTAGGGTGCCGGCGTTGAAGTTCACGAAGCCTTCGTGCATCACCGTGGTGCCGCTAGCCAAGTGGGCGCCTAGGCGCACCCGATCAGCATCGGCGATGCGCACCCCACTCGGGACGACGTAGTCGACCATGCGAGGGAACTTGTCGATGCCATAAACGATCACCTGCAGGCCAGCCGAGCGCATCCGCAGTCGAGTCTCCTCGAAGCCCTCCACCGCGCACGGCCCGTGGTTGGTCCACACCACATTGGTGAGCAGGCCAAAGACTCCCTCCAGATTGATGGAGTGCGGTGGCACCAGACGATGGCTCAGGAGGTGCAAACGTAGCCAGCAATCCTCCGCAGTTGTCGGGGGAGCGGTGAGGTCGGCGCGCACTTCGATCACCTCACGACTGACCCGACGTGTGTCGTCATCTGCCTGGTGAGCTTCGAGTCCGGCAGGCCGATGACTGGTCAGTCCCAGAGCCGGGCACGGAAACCAGGCGTCGAGCAAGGTTTCGTCGGAGTACGTCGCCAGAGCCCACCCATGCGCAGTCGTTGAAGTCACCCGACAACCTTACGGGTGGTGAGTAAATGTCATGGGTTTGGCTTCGCGGTTGATGCTATTCGTTTCCGAATCGATCCTGCCAAAAACCTGGCCGCCGATTGGTATGTGCGACAGCGATGATGATCAAGCGTTCATCGTGGACGAAGTACACAATGCGATAGGGAAAATTCCTTACCCCCTTTGAGTGGATGACAGGCTCTCGGGTCCAACCGGGCCATACCGCCCAGGAGTCGGGCGCTTCAAGTGCAGCCGCAATTGCGCTCTGAACGTTTGTCACGAACGTTGCGCCGACACGCGCATCACGAGAGTCGTACCAATCGATCGCAGCGTTGAACTCCGCGCTCGCATCCGGGTGGAAGTCAAACTCGTGAATCATCCGGCGGCAGATGCCCTTCGGGCCGAGATTTCGGCGAACACCTGGTCGCCACGAATCGCTCCAACCTTCCCACTCAGCAGGTCATTGACGCGCGAATCGATCTCCTGAATCCAGTCTTCGTCAGCTGTCTCGTCGCTGACCGGAATTGACTGCAAAAGGCGAAGCGCGACGTCCTTACGAACGCTGGGGGGAAGGTTCAGCCCGGCCTCATAGAACTCCGAAGCGCTCAGTGTCATGGATTGAGTCTAGGTCGGAGTGGGGAC
>CALMMO010000236.1 GCA_937868455.1 uncultured Marmoricola sp. | reverse complement strand
CCTTTTATTGGGCTTTCTGTCGCGAGGTTGATCTTCTTGGAGGTCGCTTCGCGGCTCTTTGCTGCGCTTAGTTGGATTTGGTCGCGAGGTTGCCTTTCTGGAGGTTGCTTCGCGGCTCTTGGTTTCTTGTTTGCTGTGGTTTCGATTGTTTCGACTGGTGCCCTTGGTCTCGGCAGAAACGGCAACCACACCTGAAACTACGGACCAGAAGCCGCGAGGAAGCCTGAACGAACTGCCACATGGCGACAGAAAAAGATGAACAAAAGGGCGCGTCAAACGGGTGCGATTGCAAGGCGGACGAACCGAAGCGGTACTTAAGTACCGCGAGTGTGAGGACAACGCGGCAAGCGTGCCCGTTTCACGCGCCCAAACTTCATTGGCGAAGATGCGCGGTTGAGTTCCAGGCTGGGTCGGGGGTATCGATAACGGAAGCGCGGCCTTCGCCCCAGGAGCGGGCCACCTCACGGATGAGGTCGAGGACTCCGGGCACGGTGTTGTCGACGTAGTAGTGGAGGGTGCGTTGGCCGGCGCAGCTTTGGTGGGCAACGAGGCGTCCGTTGGGGCCAAGGGCGGCGCTGAGGCGGTCTTCGGCGGCCCGGAGTGCCTCTAATGATTCTTCAGCCGGATAGCCGCGTTCGGTGCGGTAGGCGTAGGGGAGTGTGAGCGCCACGTGGGTCTCGAAGGTCGGGGCGGTGGCTGGATGCAAGGGCACTTGGGCTGTGGCGAGCACAGGGCCCTGGGGTGTTTCGCCCTCGAGCATCACCCAGCCTGGGGCGCCGTCGGCGTTGGTCCAGGAGGCGGCGTGGTCTGTGATGACCGATCGCAGCGCTGATAACCCAAAGCCATCGAGTGGGGGCACGTCGCTGACCTTGATGTCACCCACCCATAGTTCGGTGGCGATCTCGCCTAGTGCTGCGTCGAGGGCCAACATCGTGATGGTTTGGCGTGCCTCATGTGGCAGTGAAGCGAACTCTGGGTGGTGCACCGAAACATCGAAGCGTGCGCCCACTCGGCGGGCGGAGACACTCACGTCGGCGAATCGGACCTCGGGTGCACCTTCGACTCCAAGCGTCACTGACTCCGGATCACCCACTGGTGGACGAGTGTCTGTGAACGACCACGACTGGTCTGCTGCCGGGGCAGCCGCGATCATCCGGCGAGCCAGTGCTCGCTTGGGGGCCTGGCCTTCTGGAGTGATCACCAACAAGTGTTTAGTCACCTTGCCGGGGGCCAACTCCCAACTCAGATCTCCCACCGCGTGCAGAGACCGGGTCATGTTCTCGGCGAAATCTTCAGCGGTGAGGTCACCGGTGATGGTGCGCTCAGCTTGGGAACGACCCGATTGCTCCCACCACAACCAAAAGCCTGCAATGCGAGCCGGCAGGTCATCGACTGGGCGGCGTCGAGAGAAGAGTCCCACCTCAGATGCCAGGCATTCCTTGGCCGTGACCTGACTGCTCTTCAAAACTCTCGTGCTCCAGCAAATGCAGCACCGGCACCCCGAGTTTGCGGCGGGCACGTGAGGTCCAGTCGACGTGGAAGAACTCAGCGACGACGTGAGGTCGGGTGAGCACGATTGCTTCGCGGGCGGTGGTGCTTGCCACGGCATCGACCAGCGCATGCACCGGGTCGTCAGTGACGACAGTCCCGCTGGCGCTCGCACCAGCATTGTTCAGGGCAGTCAGACTGGCCTGGAGTGCGTCTCGGGCGACGGAAAGAAGTTCTTGTTGCATCTCGCGGTATTCGTCGCTGGACAACGCCATGGGAGCCACCACTTCCCCCGATCCAAGCGCTCCCATCGCGGCTTCAACTCGCCCGGCAGCATCTTCGACGGGCAAGAGCACCGTGTAGTCAGCGCCGCCCTCGACCCCACTGTGGAGGCTGGTCACTTGGGTGGCATCGAGTTCGGTGAGGGCCTGCTCGATCAGTAGTACGACGGGGTAGTTGCTCATGGGTTCCTCCCGGATTCGAACACGTCACTTAGATCGTATGAGAGCGGCTCATCAAGCTGTGCATAGCCACAAGATTCGGGGTCCCGATCGGGGCGCCACCGCACGAATTGGGCAGTATGTCGAAAACGTCGACCCTCCATGTGGTCATAACTGACCTCGAGTACGACGTCTGGTCGCAAAGCCACGAAGCTCAGGTCTTTGCCGGCACTCCATCGGCTTTGGGTGCCAGGCACGCGGTCGGGATTGGCGATGGCGCCCCCAAACCATTGCCCCCAGGGGTGCTCTTCTATCGGGCATTCCAAGGGTTTGAGTTCGTCGATGAGTTCGGCGCGGCGCTTGGCGGTGAAACTGGCCGAAACTCCGATGTGTTGGAGCCCTCCGTCGTCGTCGTACAAACCAAGGAGGAGCGAACCCACGAGCGGAGCATCAGCAGTGGAGGTCTTGTGCAACCGATAGCCAGCTAGCACCACATCGGCGGTGCGCTGGTGCTTGATCTTGAACATCGTGCGCTTGTTGGGCTCATATGCGGCCGCCAGGGGCTTGGCCATCACGCCATCAAGCCCGGCCCCCTCGAATCTCTCGAACCACTGCTCGGCCTCATCAGCGTCGTGAGTGATGCGTGTCAGGTAAATCGGTGCTTTGACGTCTGCGAGTGCGGCTTCGAGTCGTTTGCGCCGCTCGGCGTAGGGCAATCCCGTGAGGTCCTCATCGCCTAGGGCCAGGCAGTCGAATGCGACGTAGGAGGCTGGAGTTTGCTGCGACAGCATGGTGACTCGTGAGGCTGCCGGGTGGATGCGCTCTTGGAGCACCTCAAACTGCAATCGGCCATCTTGGGCAACGAAGATCTCGCCATCGAGCACGCACCGATGTGGGAGGCATGCGCGCATGGCCTCGACAACTTCTGGGAAATACCTCGTCAAGGGCTTGGTGTTGCGCGATGCGAGTTCGATCTCGTCACCGTCTTTGAACACCAGGCAGCGAAATCCATCCCATTTGGGCTCGAATGCCAAGCCGCCGGTGCGCGGAATTGCCTTCACCGACTTAGCCAGCATCGGGAGCACGGGCGCCATCACCGGAAGGTCCATGGCGCGAGCCTAGGCGCAAACCCCGACAGGCTCGGCTGCTTCGGCCATACTTCGACCTATGAAGTCTTCATTGACCAACATCTTGCGCGCGCCGGCGGCTCCGGTGCATCTGTCCTCGATCGACCCCGAGGGGCACCCCGGGTTTGAGGGTGACAAGGAGTCGGCCGAGCACGAGCTTTCCAAGATGGTGGTGGAGTTAGCCGAACTACAGGAACGACTCTTTGCAAACGGGTACGTCGGAGACCAGCGTCGCCTGCTGCTCGTCGTACAAGGCATGGACACCTCAGGCAAGGGTGGCGTGATGAGTCACGTGGTGGGCGCCCTCGACCCATCGGGGATCCACCTGAAGTCCTTCAAGAAACCCACCAAGGAGGAGTTGTCACACGACTTCTTGTGGCGCATCACTAACGCGGTGCCTGCCGCGGGTGAGATTGGCATCTTCGACCGGTCGCACTATGAGGACGTGCTGGTGGTTCGCGTCCACAACATCGCGCCCGCAGATGAGATCGAGCGCCGCTATGGCGCGATCAACGAGTGGGAGGCAGCCCAGGCAGCAGCAGGGACGACCATCGTGAAGTGCATGCTGCACATCAGCGCCGATGAGCAAAAGCAGCGCCTTCAAGATCGTCTGGGCGACCCGACGAAGCAGTGGAAGTTCAAGCCAGGCGACCTCGATGAAAGGGCCTTGTGGACTGATTACCAGGAGGCCTACGAGATCGCGTTGAGCCGATGCAACACCGACGTGGCGCCGTGGTTCGTGATCCCGTCCAACAAGAAGTGGTACCGCAACTGGGCCATCACTCAACTTCTTCTTGAGCACCTGCGTGCGCTCGATTTGCAGTGGCCCGCACCCGATTACGACGTGGCCGCACAACAGCAGCGACTCGCTGATGAGGTCGCGCCCGCGTGAGCTTGCCCGTCGTCCGCGTCACCAGTTACGTCACTCCGTTGCGTGAAGGCGGATCCTTACCCGGAATCGTTGAGGGAGACGACTTAGGGACGTACGTCTGCAAGTTCCGCGGCGCTGGCCAAGGCCTCAAGGTGTTGGTGGCCGAGGTCATTGTTGCTGGGCTGGCCCAAGCCTTATCTCTTCGCACGCCTCGGCTAGTCGAGCTAGACCTGGGTGCAGACATTGCCCGCTACGAAGCTGATGAGGAGGTTCAAGACCTCCTTACCGCCAGCGTAGGTAGCAACCTGGGCGTTGACTTCTTGCCTGGCTCGTTTGGCATTGATTCAGCAACCTCAGTGCCACCAGATGTTGCCAGCAAGGTGCGCTGGCTCGACGCCTTCACGGCCAACGTTGATCGCAGTTGGCGTAACCCCAACTTGCTGGTCTGGCACGGCGATGTGTGGCTCATTGACCACGGCGCGTCACTCTATTTCCACCACAGCTGGACCCAAACGCCCACCGATTCGCAGCGGTTTGCATCGGCTACCTACGACTCTTCGCAGCATGTGTTCCAGGGGGCCGCCCCGCTACTAGTTGACGAAGAGTGCCGCTCAACGCTGACAGATGAGGTCATTGCCGCGGTCGTCGCGCAGGTGCCAGCGCACTGGACTGAGCACCACGGGGCCTACGTCGAGCACTTGATTGCTCGCCGGGATGGGAGCCGGGCGTGGTTGGGCTGACCCATCCCTATCAGTACGTCGTACTTCGCTGCGTCCCGCGTGCGGACCGCGAGGAGTTCGTCAACCTTGCCGTGGTGCTCTATTGCCAAGGGGCACAGTTCCTCGATGTGGCGGTCCACATCGACCCGTCACGCCTCACCGCGCTGGCAGCCGAACTCGACATCGATTCGGTGTGTCGCGGGCTCGACTTCGTCAAGGCGGTGTGTGCAGGACGGGCCGGCCCGGGGGCTGACTCTGACTTGGGCACCCGGTTCGGGTTCATTAAGGCTCCGCGGTCAACGGTGGTGCGTCCAGGCCCAGTGCACGGCGGGATCACCGATGACCCCGCCGCAACAATGGAAGCGCTCGTTGAGCGGCTCGTGCGTTAGACGGGGACCAGTTCTAAGGCACCGACGAGGTACCTAGCCACGACGATTTCGGCGACGCGCTGGTGGGCACCCAGCGGCTGCGACACCGCCACAGCACCAGCCTCAAGCGCCAACTCGGTCGCTCGGGAAAAGAGCGGACCGGGCGCCAAGAACAGTGAGCCAACAGCGACATGACGACGGCCCTGGGCGCGCATGGCACGCACCGCCTCGCCAGTAGCTGGGGGAGCCTGGCTGGCGTACGCCGCAGTCACCGGAAGCTTGTGATGAGCACCCCACACTCGCGCCAACCTGGCGATCGCCTGATTGGCTAGCGGGTCTGCGGACCCTGCGCCTGCCAACACCAGCCCATCGAGTTCACGGACCCTTGCGTCGGACAGCGCAGCGCGCAGTCGAGTGTCGAGCACTTCTAAGAGCGCCGTTTCGAGCCCGAGGATCTTGGTGCTGCGAATCGGAAGGTCGCGATGGGCAACCTGCGCCAATTCGATCGCCGCGTCCACATCGCTGGTGGCCTGGGCGGTTTCGTTGAGAATCAGCGGCACCACCACAACTTCCTCAACACCCTTGCGCACCAAGCGGTTGACCACGGTGGGAAGCGAGGGGGAGTGCTGGTCGAGGTAGGCGGTCTCTACAACTAGATCCGGACGCGCGCTGCGCACCTGTGAGGTGAGTTCGGCGATGGTGGCTGCACTGCGCCGGTCAGGGATGCCTTGGGCCAAGGCAACAAGTGCGGGGGCGGTCATTGGGGGCCTCCCTGGGCGTCGCGTAAGTCGTGAGTGACCAATGAGCGGTGTGGCTGGTGGATCGTCATCTGGCTGTCCTGTCTCCTGGGGGATGGCGGACGCTCGCGGTGCTCGACAACGCTGTCGGTGCGCGGGTCCTGCCGGGGGCTGGGTCAGTTAGCCGCGACACATCATGCTGCGGGTGCGACCCAGGTCGACATGGCGGCGAGCCACGAGCCAGGTAGTCGTTGCAGCGATCATGGGCCGAAGTCTCACCTGTTGGACGCCTCATGCACAAATCTAAATCTCATGTGGTGAGACCGCGTATCACTATGTAAGACGTGCAAGCCTGTGATGTGGTGCCATCTTCTCCACAGCCTTCGACTACTCCTAGGCTGCGGGGTATGACTCAGTTGCCCTACGCCGCCACCGCATCTCGTGCCTACGACGCCGCGCTCGAAGTGATCGCTTCTGTCGAGCCCAGGGTTGCGGAGGCAACCCGTAAGGAGTTGGCCGATCAGCGAAGTTCGCTCAAGCTGATTGCCTCCGAGAACTACGCCTCACCTGCGGTGTTGCTCACGATGGGCACCTGGTTCAGCGACAAGTACGCCGAGGGCACCGTCGGCCACCGGTTCTACGCCGGCTGCCAGAACGTCGACACCGTCGAGTCGGTCGCCGCCGAGCACGCCCGCGAGCTGTTCGGCGCCGAGTACGCCTACGCCCAGCCGCACTCCGGGATCGACGCCAACCTGGTCGCGTTCTGGTCGATCCTGGCCCACCGCGTCGAGGGCCCCTGGCTGGAGAAGTACGGCGCCAAGAACGTCAACGAGCTGACCGACGCCGACTGGGAGACCCTGCGCCACGAGCTCGGCAACCAGCGGCTGCTCGGCAT
>CALMMO010000235.1 GCA_937868455.1 uncultured Marmoricola sp. | reverse complement strand
GAACATCACGTCGCTGCCGATGTTGCCCGGCCCGACGATGGCCGCTGTGGCCTTCCCGCCAGTTCTCATGCCTGCTCCTTCTTCGCAAATCGTGCGGTAACGCTGCCCAGCCCAGAGAAGCTGGCAGTGATGGTGTCTCCAGGTGCGACCGGCACCATGGCGGTGATTGATCCGGGCAAGATCACGTATCCGGCCTCAAGCGTGGTGCCCAATGCACCCACGGTGTTGGCTAGCCAGATCAAGGAGTTCAGCGGTGACCCCAGCACCGCTCCCCCGGCTCCAGTGCCGACGATCTCTCCGTTGCGGCGGAACACACAGCCGCCCAGTTTGAGGTCGACGTCGTGCAGTCGAGTGGGGGTGCTGCCCAAGATCAGCCCGCCGCTGGAGGCGTTGTCGGCAATCGTGTCAATGATGCCGATCTTCCAATCCGCGATTCGCGAGTCGACGATCTCTAGGGCTGGGAGCACGAAGTCGATGGCCGCGATGGCCTCCATGACGGTCACGCCCGGACCCTTGAGTGGCTTCTTCAGCACGAAGGCCACTTCGGGCTCAATACGCGGCTGCAAGAACCGATCGGCTGGGATCGGCTCGTGCTCGAGATAGAAGAAGTCATCAAGCAAGTGACCGAAATCTGGCTGCCGAACCCCTAGAAGGTTCTGCATCGCCGCACTGGTCAGCCCGACTTTCATGCCCTTGATCACGCGACCGCCAGCAAGCATCGACTTGATCTGTCGAAGCTGGATGTCATAGGCATCTTCGATGCTCAGCCCCTCAAAGGTGCTGATCAAAGGTGCGATCGGGGTCTTGGTGGCATAGGCCTCCAAGAGCAGATCAGCGGCCTGCTGTCGTACGTCTGCCATCCACTTCTCCTTATCGGGCTGGTCTGCGGCTCATGACCAAGCCTGTACGGCGTAGCCAGTGCATCGCAGTCTCCGACATTCGCTCACTGTGAAGCTGAGCCTGGTCGGGTTCGGCGACCTCCGCTAGCAGATCGTTCCACTGAGTGGAACGATCTGCGGCACAATGACGGGGTGGACGACAGTGTGATCGGTCGAGCAGTCAGCATTGTGCGCACCTTCGACGCTCGTCACCAGGTGCTGGGTGTCTCAGAGGTCGCGCGACGTACCAAGTTGCCGAAGGCGACCGCCCACCGCATGCTTCGCGAACTTGCCACCCACAAGGTGCTTGAACGCTCAGGCAGCGGCTACCGCCTGGGGCTACTCCTTTTCGAAGTGGGCGCCCTAGTACCGGCCCATCACACGATTGCGGCGACCGCCCGACCAGTGATGACTGACTTGCGCGAGACCACCCGCGGACGCATCCACTTAGCGGTCCTCGATGGCACGGAGGTGGTGTACGTCGAGATCGTTGGCGAGGCTCACACGCCCATCGCTTCACGGGTTGGTGGTCGCCTCCCAGCCCATGCAACCGGTGTCGGGAAGGTGATCTTGGCCCACTCCAGTGCAGCAGCGATCGAGTCGGTCATTGCCACGGGGCTCCCTCGGATCACGGCCCGCACCCTGCACACCCCCGGGGCGTTGATGCGAGAACTAGAGGCGATCCGACGCGATGGGCAGGGCTATGACCGAGAGGAGTCCCACATAGGGATCTCATGCGTTGCGGCACCCATCTTTGGTGTCGACGGCGAGGTCTTAGCCGGTCTCTCGATCACAGGTCCAACTCGCATGATCGACCCAGATCGCATGGGATTGGCAGTGCGCACAGCGGCTCGAACTATCGGCCGCCAGGTAGTTGGGCCCCAACCCGATTAGCTGGCCTTAACGGCGCCTGCTGCGGCCGCGGCAATCTCTTTGTCTTGGCTGGCCGATCCACCTGAGACTCCAACAGCACCGACGAGGTCATCGCCCACGAAGATCGGCATTCCGCCAGCAAAGACCGCCATGCCTTCTCGTCCCGAGATGCCATCTCGAACTGAGGGCTCACCTTCAATTGCGGCGTAGAGCCCATCGGTGGGTGCACCACCGAACCCCACCACCGTGCGGGCCTTGTCTTGAGCGATGTCTGCGCTGTGCGCAAACGCACCATCCATCCGGGCAAACGCAATCAGCACCCCTGAGCCATCCACCACGGCCACATTGACCGCGATACCGACCTTCTCGGCCTGCGCCAGGCCCGCCTCGAGTGCAGCGTGAGCGCCGGAGTACGTCAACGCGCGGGTGGTGCGAACGTGCATGTCAACACATCACTTTCGAAGACTTGGGGCAACGTGAGTTGATCATGCTCACCAAACCGGCACGGAGCAACCTTGTGTTAACTGATCTCGCTCACCAACAACCCGGGTGCTGATCGCGCCAGGGTTGAGCCGCCTCGATTTGGGCGGCGAGGGATAACAACGTGGCGTCTTCAGCGGGTCGTGCCGCCAGCATCACGCCGATCGGCAGACCTGATTGAGACCAGCCCAGCGGCAATGAGACTGCTGGCATCCCGGTGATGTTCCACGTCGAGGTGAATGGTGTGAATGCCTTCTGGTTCTCGAAATCGATCTCTGGGTGTTCGTCGTTACGCAGGGCGCCGACAGGTGCAGGCAGTTGGGCCAGGGTTGGGGTGAGCACAGCGTCGTACGGCGACAGTGCCGTCAACGCGCGGGCCGCGACCCGGCGCATCTCGCCCAGCACCATCCCGAACTCCGGGGCGCTCACTGCGGCTCCGCGCTCGGTGAGCCAGCGCGTCAACGGGCGCAGTTGCGCCCAGGCCTCGCGAGGCAACGGCGTCATCGCCGTGAGCACCGCCCAGACGGTTTCGAAGACTGGTACTGCCTCGGCAGGAATGGGTACGTCGACGTCGACGACCTCGTGACCCAGCGACTCCAACAGAGCGGAGGTATGTTCGTAGGCGGCGAGAACTTCTGGATCAACGCTGGCTGTGGCGATCACGGGATCAGCGAATCGTCCAATCCGCAGTTGACCTGGCTCTCCTGAACAGGCGGCGAGATAGGGCTCCACGGGTGCCCAAAACGGATCGCCTACGGCCCTGCCTGCCATCACATCTAAGAAGGCGGCCGCATCGCTCACGGTGCGAGCTAATGGCCCGCCAGTGGCCAGGCCGGTGATTTCGCCGTACATCGGCGAAGCGCTCACCACGCCACGACTGGGTTTGAACCCAACGAGTCCACAACACGATGCGGGGATGCGGATCGAGCCGCCCCCATCGGAGCCGTGGGCTAACGGCACGAGACCGGCGGCGACTGCGGCACCTGCACCACCGGAGGACCCACCTGCCATCCGTGAGGTGTCATAGGGGGTCGCCGCTGCCGGAAACCCTTCAGGCTCGGTGTAACAGGGAGATCCGAACTCCGGCGTGGCCGTCTTGCCGAGGCTGACCATCCCGGCGGCCTCGATGCGCAACACCACCTCATCTGAGAAAGTCGGCACCCACTCGGCAAAGAGCGCGGAGCCATAAGTGGTGCGCACCCCTTCGGTGTTAGCCAAGTCCTTGATCGCGGTGGGCACGCCAGCCAGGGGTCCGCTCGCGTCCGCAGCCCTACCTTGGTCACCCGTGACAGTGACAAAGGCACCGACACTGGGGTTGATGCGTTCGATGCGCTCTAAGTAGTGCGCAACTAATTCGCCCGTGGAGGTCTCGCCTCGAGCGATTGCAGCACCTTGTTCAAGTGCGGTCAGGTCGTGAAGTTCACTCACTCGCAGCACTCTGCTGGCGTCGTAACCCAAAGGTCAAGCCATCAATGAGCGCACCCCAAGATGCCTCGATGACGTTGGCGCCGACTCCGACCGTGACCCATGAGCCAGCCCCATCGGCCGTCTCAATAAGCACCCGCGTGATCGCGTCGGTGCCATGACCCTGATCGAGGATGCGGACTTTATAGTCAATGAGTTCGAACTTGCCCACCTCGGGGTAAACCTGCTCAATGGCTTGGCGCAACGCATGGTCGAGTGCGTTGACCGGGCCGTTGCCTTCGCC
>CALMMO010000234.1 GCA_937868455.1 uncultured Marmoricola sp. | reverse complement strand
ATCGCTGCCCGGGGGAAGTAGAGGTTGGGGCCTTCGAGGACCCGAAGTTCAGTCAGAGCCGACACAAGCGGAACGCTAGTGAAGGCTTAGGCCCCCGTCGAGTGGAAGCCGCCATCAACGTGCACGATCTCACCTGTTGTTGCCGGGAAATAGTCGCTGAGCAACGCACAGACTGCCTTAGCCGTCGGTTCGTGATCAGTGTTGTCCCAGCCCAGCGGGGCGCGAGTGGCCCACATTGACTCCAAGTCCTCAAAACCAGGGATTGCTTTCGCCGCCAGGGTGCGAAGCGGGCCGGCCGACACCAGGTTGACCCGAATGCCTTCAGGTCCAAGGTTGCGAGCCAGATAGCGCGAGCACGACTCAAGACCCGCCTTCGCGACCCCCATCCAGTCATAGGCCGGCCAGGCCACGGTCGCGTCAAAGGTGAGTCCAACCACGGAGCCACCTGAGGACATCATGGGCTTGCAGGCCATCGCCAGCGACTTCAACGAGTACGCCGAAACCTGCATTGCCTGAGCGACATCTGGCCACGGGCCATCGAGAAACTTGCCACCCAGAAGGGTCTCAGGGTTGCCGTAGGCGATCGAGTGCACCACACCGTCGACATGATCCATGTGTTGCGCCAACAACTCAGGCAAGCGTTCCAGGTGCTCATCATCGGTGACATCCAACTCAACCACGGGGGCCGGTTGTGGCAATCGGTTCACGATGCGGCGGGTGATGCCCAGTGCCCGGCCGAAGTTAGACACCACAACGTTCGCGCCCTCGTTTTGGGCCACCTTGGCCACGGCGAAACCGATGGAGGAATCCATGGTGACGCCTGCCACCAGGATCTGCTTGCCTTCAAGAATTCCCATGTTCAGTGCCCTTCTTCGTGCCTTGGTTTGTCGAGTTGAGTGTGTGTGACCAACGGGCCTTAGTGACCCATCCCCAGGCCGCCATCGACAGGAATGACGGCTCCCGTGACATAAGCCCCCGCTGGGGCTGCCAACCAGGTGACGGTGCCCGCGATCTCTTCTGGTGTGGCAAAGCGCGCCAACGGGATTTGCCCTAAATAGGCCGCCTTTTGCTCATCGGGCAACACGGCGGTCATGTCCGTCTCCACAAAG
>CALMMO010000233.1 GCA_937868455.1 uncultured Marmoricola sp. | reverse complement strand
TCGCCTCGACACCATCATCAACAACGTCGGCGGCACGATCCCCAACGCCTTCCTCGACACCGATCCGGCCTATCTCGAAGAGGCATTCCACTTCAACGTGACCACCGCCCACGCGCTGGCGCGGGCCGCGGTGCCCCTGATGTTGAAGGGTCAAGGAGGGTCGATCACCAACATCTCCAGCGTGGTGGGGCGAGTGGCTGGTCGTGGCTACCTGGCTTATGGCACCGCGAAAGCTGCGCTGGCGCACTGGACCCGGCTAGCTGCTGAGGACCTTGCTCCGCACATCAGAGTCAACGCGATTGCCGTGGGCAGCGTGAGCACTAGCGCCCTGGAGTTCGTGTTGGCGGACGAAAAGATGGCGACCGAGATGACCAACAAGACGCCGTTGCACAAGATCGGTGAGGCAGAAGACATCGCCGCTGCTGCGCTCTACCTGAGCAGCCCGGCCGCGGGTTACATCACTGGCAAGGTGCTCGAAGTCGATGGCGGCTTGCAGACCACGAACCTAGATCTCAACTTGCCTGACCTGGAGGTGCAGTCATGACTCGTCGTGTTGTGGTGTGGGCTACGGGCACGGTGGGCAAGCACGCCATCAAGGGCGTCGACGCTCACCCCGACCTCGAACTCGTGGGCGTGTGGGTTTCCAGCGAAGCCAAGGAAGGCAAAGACGCAGGCCAACTGGCCGAACTTGGCCGTGACCTTGGGGTGCTGGCCACCAACGACAAGCAGGCGATCTGGGATCTCAAACCCGATGCGATCGTGCACACCGCGATGACTGACGACCGCGTGTTTGAGTCGATCGAGGACCTCAAAGACATCGTGCGCCATGGCATCAACGTGGTGAGTTCGGGTCCGGTCGTGTTGTGTTTCCCCTTCCAGTTGGGCCTCGACAAGCAGATCGCCGGCATCGAGGAGGCATGTGCCGAAGGCGGGGCTTCGCTGCACGTCAACGGCATCGACCCGGGCTTTGCTAACGACGTACTTCCCCTGGTTGGCAGCAGTTTGTGCCAGCGCATCGACTTGCTGCGGGTCAGCGAGATCGCCGACTACTCGACGTACTACCAACCGGTGGTGATGCGCGATCTGTTCGGGTTTGGCCAGCCACTTGA
>CALMMO010000232.1 GCA_937868455.1 uncultured Marmoricola sp. | reverse complement strand
TGTGAGAGCGGTAGCGAGAATTAGGGCGCGCACTCGAGACGGTTTCCTGGTCGCCGACATACCGACGAACTTATCTGCAAAGGCCATGTCACACATGTGGAGTTGTTGTGCAGATTTCGGAGGGTAGAGCGGTCGACCCAGGATGAATGCGACCACCTAGTCTTGCGGCCATGACCTGGTTCGACTCCCCAGACGCTGCGGCGCATGCGCTCGATAGCGCTGGTTACCTCGCTGACACCGCGACAGCCACCACAGTCTTCTTGGCTGGTGCCTTGGAGAAGCCGCTGCTGATCGAAGGGCCGGCTGGTGTCGGTAAGACGGAGTTGGCGAAGGCCGTCTCGCGGGCCACGGATGCGGACTTGGTGCGCTTGCAGTGCTACGAGGGGCTCGATGAGGCGAGGGCGCTGTATGAGTGGAACTACAAGAAGCAACTTTTGCGCATTCAAGCAACCTCATCAGATGCCGCGTGGGAGCAAACCCACGATGAAATCTTCACGGACGAGTTCTTGTTGCGTCGGCCCCTGTTGACCGCGATTTCGCGCGAGGAGCCGACCGTGTTGCTCATCGATGAGGTCGACAAGACTGACATTGAAGTCGAAGGTCTCCTGCTGGAGGTGCTCAGCGATTTCCAAGTGACGATCCCGGAGTTGGGCACCATCAGCGCAGTACGACGTCCTTTCGTGGTGCTCACCTCCAACGCTGCCCGCGAACTCAGCGAGGCGGTGAAGCGTCGCTGCCTTTACCTCCACTTGGACTACCCCGACGCCGAGCGCGAGAAGGCGATCTTGCTGGGGGCCGTGCCCGGAGTAGGGGATCGGCTTGCCGGCCAGGTGGTCGAGTTTGTGGGACGAATGCGCACGCTCGAACTTAAGAAGGCGCCCTCGATCGCCGAGACCATCGACTGGGCGCATACGCTCGTGGCGCTGTCGATCGGCACCTTGGATGAGACTGCGGTGCGTAACACGCTTGGGGTCGTGCTCAAGCACGCCTCCGATCATGAGCGCGCGGTCAGGGAATTGCGCCTGTGACGTTGCTCGACCGTCAGATCGGGTTCGTCGAGGAACTGCGACGAGCCGGGATGCCGGTGTCGCTGAGTGAAGACCTCGACGCCGTGCGTGCGGTCACCTGTTTGCCTGCACTGACCCGTGAGGAGTTGCGCGCCGCCCTGGCGACGACCCTGGTCAAACGGCAGGTGCATCGGGCGAACTTCGATCTGATCTTCGACCTGTTTTATCCGGCAGTCATCGGCGATGGTGTGGCCAGCTTTGCGGGGGAGTTTGACGCTTTGCGGGGAGGATCTCCCGCGCAAAGCGACAAAGTCACAAGTAAACCTGTGACTTTTGCAGACGACCCGCAAGCCCTCACCGACTTCCGAACCCGCCTCGAAGCCGCCCTGGCCAACAACAACCCCCTCAACGACCTCGCAAGAGAAGGAGTCGGCAGGTTCGGCCAAATGCGCGGGCGAGGTGCGGGGATGAGCAACTGGTCGGCGTACTCGGCTCTGCACCGCATCAACGCGGCTGGGTTGATCGACAAACTCGTCGCCGGGCTGGCCCAAGACACCGATAACGAACCGATGGCCCGCCAGGAGATCACGCGCCGCGTCACGAGGTTCACCAATGCGGTCGAGGCCGACGCCCGCCGACGAGTCGCCGAAGACAAAGGTGCGGCCCACATGGCCCA
>CALMMO010000231.1 GCA_937868455.1 uncultured Marmoricola sp. | reverse complement strand
AGAATTTCAGGACCTCATACCAGAAGGAAAACGACTCCTCACCCTCATCACCTGCGCCGAAACTTTCAACACCCCAGACCGGTGGGTAGCCTTCGCCACCCTCACACAAACAACCCCCAAATAAACGAACACCCCCAACAAACAGGAACCAACTCATGTCAATCATCAAAACCCTGATCGCAACACTCGGGCTACTCGCCACCAGCGGCCTCACCATCCTGGCGGCACCCCCCGCCACCGCAAACCACACCACCGACCACCAGCCAGCGATTGATGTGGAAAAGTTCCTCACTTCTCTGGGGCCAACTGCTGGCGACCTCGACGCCTTTGGCGGCTACGTCAATGAGCAGGGTGGCACTGACGCTGTGACAATTCGGGTGACCAACACCGGCGACTACCCCCTCAGCGGCATCACAGTCACCGATCAGCTCGTCAACGGAAACCGTGCAATGACCCTTAGTTGCGCCCCTCCAGCAACTCTGGCTGTTGGCGCGAGTTTCGACTGCACCGGGGTCATCGCTGGGCCCACCACCGCCACCAGCAGCAACGCCGCGACCAGCATCGGGCTGAACACCAACGTCAGCGAGGCCAGGCCAAACACCTGAGAGGCAATCACAAGCAGTGGCGCCAAGACCAAGGCGATCTGCAGCGGCGAGTTGAGTACGACGGAGAAGGCGTATTCGGAGTTGCCCTTCAGCGCCAACTGAACACCAACGAGGTTCTCGATCGCGTTTCCAGCGATCGCGACGATCACCAAACCAGCGAAGAACTGATTGATGTTGAGGGCATCCATCGCGGGCTCGAGTGCGATGACGAACCAGTCGGAGACGAATGCAGCGAGCACTCCGGCAACCGCCAGCAAGCCCACGGCTAGGCCCACGGGCCACCTGGGCGGCTCAGCGTGTAGATCTGTGGACTGCTGGTTGGCCTCTTTGCGAAGCGAGAACGGTAAGGAGAGCGCGAACAGCACCAACAAGATCACTGACACGATCACTGAGAAGCCAGGCTCGTGCTTATCGGCGTTGCTATGCAGACTGTGCGCCAGCGAGGGGATCAGCATCGCGGTCACGCTCAGGAGCATCAGAACGGTTATTGTGCGAGCCCGCTCCGATCCCAGATGTTGGGTGCCGTGCTTGAGCCCACCGAGCAGGAATGCCAGCCCGAGCACCAGCAACAAGTTGGCCAGGATCGAGCCAACAATGGCAGCTTGAACCACATCGACGAGCCCAGCCTTGAGCGCGAAGAACGCGATGAAGAGCTCAGGCAGGTTGCCCAGGGCGCTTTGCAGGACTCCCGTGGCGCCGGGGCCGAACCGGTCACCGAGTTGCTCAACGCTGCGTCCGACCAGTGAGGCCAGCATCGTGACGGCGCCAGCTGAGAGCACGAAGGCCAGCACAGAGTTCCAGTGTTGGAAGTGCGCTAAGCCGGCGAGCACAACCAGAACTGCGCCCCCGACCAAAATCACGAGATCGGACTTGATCAAGGTAGGCCCAGAGTGCCCAGTTGTGGGCTCAGCAACGCTCGCAGACATGGAGAGAACCTTCTAAATCAGTTAGAAGAGGTTGCACGACTTGATCGTGCCGTTCTTCATGCCGTGACGAAATGCCGTCTCGCGCTGTTGAGCCGATCCGTGCGTCCAGGCATCAGGGTTGACCCGACCGGACGTGCGCTGCTGGATGCGGTCATCACCAACTGTCTGAGCTGAACGGATGGCGTCACTGATGTCTTGATCGCTGAGTTCCTCAATCAAGGTCTGGCCGTTGGCGTCGGGCTCGGTCGCGTGCTTGGTCCAGGCCCCTGCCAGGCAGTCAGCCATCAGTTCGAGCTTCACCGCGTCGGAGTTGGGACCGTTTTGGGTGCGCACCTTGCCCATCGCGCCCAGCAGGTTCTCGACGTGGTGGCCGTATTCGTGTGCGATGACGTAGGCGCGAGTGAAGGCGGAGTCTTTGCCGCCCAGTTGGGCCTCAAGCATGTCGGGGAAGAAGGTGGTGTCGAGGTAGACCCGGGCGTCGTTGGGGCAGTAGAACGGGCCAACTTGTGAAGTGGCTCCGCCACACGCGGTCTGGACTTGACCCGAGAAGGGAACGGTTTGAGCAAGTTGGTACGGCGCGCCACCGGTCTCTTTGGGGAACTGCTGGGCCCAAAAGCCGTTCACGGAGTTGGCGATGCCCACGAGCAGGCAGTCTTCGTCGGTGTTGGCGTCCTGGCCGGTCTGGCAGTTGGCGAAATCGCCAGAGGAGTTCGACTGGCCCTGTGACTGGCCCTGCCCCTGACTCCCGCTGTCAGAGCCAGGGAAGGGGAGACCACTGCCGCCGCCGGAGCATTGAACGAGCAAGAAGATCATCATGATGATGAGTCCGCCGATGCCGCCCATGCGGATGCCACCGCCACCGCCCCCCCCACCGGGGAAGGGGAAGCCCATGCCTCCGCCCATGCCGCCTGAGCCGCGCTGGTCGTCGATCTGCGAGGGGTCAAGGCGTGCCTTGGGATTGAAGCGCATGTGTCCTCCTTGTGAATGCACCGCAGGTGTGCACGGTTAGAGTAGTCCCCGCAGTGCCACGGCACAGCAGGTTGGCAGGTGTCGGTGATAACGAGTTGCTCTCACCCTTGCTTCCCGATTTGTCCAACTATGTACGCCGATGCAGTGTGCTCGGCCCCATCACAAAGGCAGTACTGGTGTGATCACCACCCATGAGCTTGAGGTTCGAGCCGGTGCAAGGCTTCTCATGGAGGGCGTGACATTGCGAGTGGCGGCCGGTGACCGCATCGGCTTGGTCGGTCGCAACGGTGCTGGCAAGACCACGTTGACCAAGATCTTGGCAGGGGAGGCTATTGCCGCCTCGGGCACAGTGCAGAGCACTGGTGAAGTGGGCTACCTGCCACAAGACCCCCGCACGGGTGACCTTGACGTCAGCGTGAAGGACCGCATCTTGTCTGCGCGGGGACTAGACGTCGTCGTACGTCGACTTCGTGATGCCGAAGAACTCATGGGGTCTTCCGATCCGAACATCGCCGCCAAAGCCATGAGGCGCTATTCACGAGCCGACGCCGAGCTCCACGCAGGTGGCGGCTACGCAGCTGAATCCGAAGCGGCGCGGATCGCGGCATCACTGGGTATCGAAGATCGGCTGATGCAACAACCACTTGGCACGCTTAGCGGTGGTCAGCGCCGACGCGTCGAGCTAGCTCGCATCTTGTTCAGTGGTGCCCAGACACTCTTGCTCGATGAGCCAACCAACCACCTTGATGCCGACTCCATCGCCTGGCTTAGAGACTTTTTGAAGAACCACAAGGGCGGACTTGTCGTGATCTCCCACGATGTCGCGCTTTTGGAGGCCTGCGTCAACAAG
>CALMMO010000230.1 GCA_937868455.1 uncultured Marmoricola sp. | reverse complement strand
GAGTCATTGGCCAGCATCGAGACAGTCATCGTCGATGAGGTGCACGCGGTGGCGGGCACCAAGCGAGGTGCTCACCTCGCGCTCACGCTCGAGCGCCTAGACCAACTGCTGCCAAAGCCCGCGCAGCGCATCGGGCTGAGCGCAACGGTGCGACCCATCGAGGAGGTCGCCCGCTTCCTCGGCGGCACCGAACCGGTCACGATCGTGGCCCCGCCCAGCACGAAGGAGTGGGACCTCAAGGTGGTCGTGCCAGTTGAGGACATGACCACCCTGGGCGAGGAGATTGAGGCCGACAGCGGCTCGGCTGCCCAAGGCACCAGGCATGCCAGCATCTGGCCCTATGTCGAAGAACGCGTGGTCGACCTGATTGAGGCGCACAAATCGACCATCGTGTTCGCCAACTCCAGACGGCTGGCCGAGCGTCTGACCGCCCGACTCAATGAGGTGCACGCCGAACGCCTCGGCGTCGAACTCACCGAGAACTCCAGCCCAGCCGAGGTGATGGCCCAGTCGGGTGCGAGCCAAGGCGCGGCTCCACTGCTCGCCAAGGCTCACCACGGCTCGGTCAGCAAGGAGCAACGGGCCCTTATCGAGGACGACCTCAAGCGCGGCACGCTCCCCTGCGTTGTAGCCACGAGCAGCCTCGAGCTTGGCATCGACATGGGCGCGGTCGACTTGGTCATCCAGATCGAGAGCCCGCCCAGTGTCGCCAGTGCTCTGCAACGAGTCGGGCGCGCTGGCCACCAAGTTGGCGAAGTCAGCCATGGCGTGCTCTTCCCGAAACATCGCGGCGACTTGATCCCGACCGCGGTCACCGTCGAGCGGATGCGATCTGGTGGCATCGAGGCCCTCACCGTGCCCACGAACCCACTCGATGTGCTTGCCCAACAGATTGTCGCGATGACGGCGATGGAGTCGTGGCAGGCCGATGAGTTGTACTCCGCAGTGCGACGTACGGCGAACTTCGCCACCTTGCCGCGCTCGGCCTACGACGCGACGTTGGATCTGTTGTCAGGCAAATATCCCAGCGATGACTTTGCCGAACTCCGCCCGCGCATCGTGTGGGACCGCGTCAGTGGCGAGTTGACCGCACGACCCGGCGCCCAAAGACTTGCCGTCACCAGCGGCGGCACGATCCCTGACCGAGGGCTCTTTGGGGTGTTCTTGATCGGCGGGTCCGCCCACTCGCGGGTGGGCGAACTCGACGAAGAGATGGTCTATGAGTCGCGGGTCGGCGACGTGTTCACGTTGGGCACCACCAGTTGGCGCATCGAAGACATCACCCACGACCGAGTGCTCGTCAGCCCGGCACCTGGGCAACCCGGGCGACTCCCATTTTGGACCGGAGATTCGCTGGGTCGACCTGCCGAACTCGGCGAAGCCGTGGGGGCGTTCACCCGCGAACTAGCCGCCGCCAAGAGACCTGACGCGCTGCGACGGGGGCACGAAGCCGGACTCGATGAGTGGGCCGCGGGCAACCTGGCGGATCTGGTGAAGGAGCAGGCCGAAGCGACCAATGCAGTCCCCCATGACCAACTAATCGTGGTCGAACGCTTCCACGACGAGTTGGGCGATTGGCGGATCGTGGTTCATTCGCCGTACGGCATGGCAGTGCATGCGCCCTGGGCATTGGCGATTAACGCTCGCTTGCGCGAGAGATATGGCATGGATGCCCAGGCGATGGCGGCCGATGACGGCATCGTGTTGCGCATCCCCGAGACCGATCAGGACCCTCCGGGCGGGGATCTGATCGTCTTTGAGCCCGATGAGATCGAGGCGTTGGTGACCGCCGAAGTGGGCGGCAGCGCGTTGTTCGCCTCACGGTTTCGTGAGTGCGCCGCTCGCGCACTGCTGCTGCCCCGGCGCGACCCCGGTCGACGATCCCCGCTGTGGCAGCAACGCCAGCGCAGCGCCCAACTCCTTGAAGTGGCCGCGCGCTATCCCAGCTTCCCGATCGTGCTCGAAACCGTGCGCGAGGTGCTGCAAGACGTTTATGACGTGCCCTCATTGTCACGACTCCTCACCCGCATCCAGCGTCGCGAGGTGGCCGTGGTCGACGTGGCCACGACGACGCCGAGTCCGTTTGCGCGCAACCTGCTCTTTGGGTACGTCGCCGCGTTTATGTACGAAGGCGACTCCCCCTTAGCTGAGCGGCGCGCAGCGGCACTCTCACTCGATCAGGGTCTGCTGGCTGAACTCCTGGGCCGCACCGAGTTGCGCGAGTTGCTCGATCCCGAGGTGCTCATCGAGCTTGAGGCCGAGTTGCAGCGCACCGCGCCTTCTCGACGGGCGCGCAATGCGGAGGGGGTCGCAGATCTGCTCAGAGTGCTGGGTCCACTCTCTGAGGCTGACCTGGCCCAGCGGTGCGAGGGGTTTGATCCCTCATGGATGACCAGCCTGGGGCGGCGCGTCGTACTGGTTCGGATGGCTGGAGTTGAACGCTGGGCTGCCATCGAAGATGTGGCCCGCCTGCGCGATGGACTCGGAGTGCCGACCCCTCCTGGCACTCCTGAGGCATTTACCGAAGTTGTCCAGGATCCGCTTGCCGAGCTTATCGGGCGCTATGCGCGCACCCATGGTCCGTTCACTAGCGCCGAGGCTGCTGCGCACCTAGGGCTAGGTGTTGCTGTCGCCACCCACACCTTGAGCCGATTGGCTGCCAACGGGCGCGTGCTTGAGGGCGAGTTTCGACCCACGGGCGCTGGCAACGAGTGGTGCGACCCAGGCGTGCTGCGCACGTTGCGTCGAAGGTCTCTTGCCAAACTGCGCCACGAAATCGAGCCGGTCGAACCAGCGGCACTGGGCAGATTCTTGCCTGCGTGGCAGCACGTCGGTGGCCGGTTGCGCGGCATCGACGGTGTGCTCACCGCCATCGATCAACTCGCAGGCGCTCCGGTGCCGGCCAGCGCTCTTGAGTCGTTGATCTTGCCGGCGCGAGTCAACGACTACACCCCTGGCTATCTTGACGAACTCACCACCGCTGGTGAGGTGTTATGGGCCGGACACGGACCGCTGCCAGGCCAAGACGGCTGGGTCTCGCTGCATGTGGCCGACTCAGCAGCACTCACCTTGCCCAACGCCGCCGAGGTCGAGATGGGCGAAGTCCACACGCAGGTGCTTCGCTCACTTGCCGGCGGAGGCGCCTACTTCTTCCGCAACCTCATCACCGACACGCTCGATGACGCCGCGGTCAGCGCAGCTTTGTGGGACCTGGTCTGGGCGGGATTAGTTAGCAATGACACCTTGGCCCCTCTGCGCGCCAGGGTCGCGGGCAAGGGCGCCCACAAGCGGCTCCCCTCAGCGCCGCGTGTTCGCTCACGTCGGCCAGGACGAGCCGCAATGCCATCGCGGAGCGGCCCGCCCGAGACCTCAGGACGCTGGTTCGCGTTGCCGCAGCCAGAGACAGACGCCACCAGACGAGCCCACGCTGCGGCAGATGTGTTGCTCGAACGTCACGGCGTGGTCACACGCGGCGCTGTCGCGGCAGAGCGCGTGCCAGGTGGATTCGCGGCGATCTACAAGGTTCTCTCCGCCTTCGAGGAGTCCGGTCGAGCACGCCGTGGCTATTTCATCGAGGGCCTAGGCGCCGCCCAATTCGGCACCTCCGGGGCCGTCGATCGACTCAGAGCCACCACGAGCGTCGAGCCCGTCACGCTGGCCGCCACCGACCCCGCCAACCCCTTTGGCGCCGCCTTGCCGTGGCCTGAGTCAGAGGGCGGGCACCGTCCCGGACGCAAAGCCGGAGCTTTGGTGGTGCTGGTCGATGGCGCGCTTGCGATCTATGTCGAGCGCGGTGGTCGCACCATGCTCACCTTCGGCGAACCTGAGTCGTTCGAGGCGGCTTTCGCATCATTGGCTCACGGCGTACGCCGCGGTGCGTTGGGCAAACTCGTCGTCGAAACCGCCGATGGCACCGCCCTGCTCAGCAGTGGCCCTCGCGAAATTGCACTGCGCGAAGCAATGGAGGCGGCCGGATTTGTGGCCAGCCCCCGAGGCCTGAGGCTGCGCCGTTGAGCCTGAACGACCTGTTGGGGCTTCGCCGCGATCCCCCAACTCGTCGTGCGACCATGAACCCATGCCGTCCCGACGCATTCGCCAAACCCTCCTCGACTTCGTGTCTGTGAGCCTGTTCGCAGGCATCGG
>CALMMO010000229.1 GCA_937868455.1 uncultured Marmoricola sp. | reverse complement strand
GTCGGGTGACGCAAGACGGAGTAGGCCGCCTCGCGCAGCTCCACACTCTCTGGATCGAAGTCATCACCTGTGCGCGGCACCCGGGTGACATCGCGCGTCATCCGAGGAGGCTTGCCCAACAACACCTCAATGGGCATGTCGATGGGGTTGTCGTCGGGGTGTTCGGGGTCGGCGAGCACGAGTTGTCCGTCGTCGGTGGCCACGCCCACAACGGAGTACGGCGCCCGCTCCCGCTCACACAGTGACCCAAAGAGCGACAGCGACTCGGGGGCCAAGGCGATCACGTAACGCTCTTGGCTTTCGTTGCACCACATCTCCGCAGGGGAAAGGCCAGACTCTTCGAGGGGGATGGCAGAGAGGTCGAATCGCGCACCCAGCCCGGCGCCATCAACCAACTCAGGGAACGCGTTGGACAGTCCACCAGCACCCACGTCATGCACTGCCAAGATCGGGTTGTCGGCACCCATCGCCCAGCAGTGGTTGATGACCTCTTGGGCGCGACGCTCTATCTCGGGGTTGCCACGCTGCACCGAGTCAAAGTCGAGTTCGGCCGCGTTGACACCAGCCGCCATCGAGGACGCAGCGCCACCGCCCATGCCGATGCGCATCCCTGGCCCGCCCAACTGCACCAGCAACGTGCCGGCGGGGAAGATCACCTTTTCGGTCATGTCAGCACTGATGGAGCCCAGTCCGCCCGCACTCATGATCGGCTTGTGGAAGCCGCGGTGCACGCCGTCGACGGTCTGCTCCCACACCCGGAAGAAGCCACCGAGGCTTGGTCGACCGAATTCGTTGTTGAAGGCCGCGCCGCCCAAGGGCCCCTCGATCATGATGTCGAGTGGGGTGGCGATGTGGCTGGGTGCGCCGTACACCTCAGATTCCCAGGGCTCGTTAGTGCCCGGGATCCGCAAGTTAGAGACAGCGAAGCCGGTTAACCCAGCCTTCGGCTGAGACCCGCGTCCGGTCGCGCCCTCGTCACGAATCTCCCCACCAGCTCCGGTCGCGGCGCCTGGGAATGGGCTGATCGCAGTCGGGTGATTGTGGGTTTCGACCTTCATCAAGACATGCACTTCGCCCTCACGGGCCGCATAGGGGCTCGGGCCTGCCGAGTGGGTCGGGAGCCACCGCGAGGCGGGTCCGCCTTGCATCACGGAGGCGTTGTCTTTGTAGGCAACCACAGTGCCAGCCCCGGCCACGGCTTCGGTGTGGCGGATCATCCCAAACAGGGAGCGCGGCTGAGTCTGGCCATCGACGATGAAGTCGGCGTTGAAGATTTTGTGTCGGCAGTGCTCTGAGTTTGCTTGAGCAAACATCATCAACTCGACGTCGGTGGGGTTGCGAGCGAGCCCAGTGAAGGCCTGGTCGAGGTAGTCGATCTCGTCTTCGCTTAGTGCAAGACCGAACTTGATGTTGGCCTCATTGAGGGCCTCAACGCCACGGCCCAACACGTCAATGTGCAAGAGCGGGTCGGGGTGAAGTTCGGCGAACAATGCCGCGGCTTGTTGCCGGTCATCGAGTGCCACCTCGGTCATCTGATCGTGAAGCAGATCGAAGATGGCGTCGTGGCAACTGGCGTCGTACTCCCCAGTGATGACGTATTCGGTGACCCGCTCCACGCGATGGATCTCTAAGCCACAGTTGTGCGCAATGTCGGTGGCCTTGGATGCCCACGGAGAGATGGTGCCGAGTCGTGGTGCAACGACCACAGTGGGGGCAACGTCGGGTCCAGCGTGAGCCACGCCGTAGTCGAGCAGTCGGGTGACCGCCTCCAGTGTCTCGGTGGTCAGCGGCTCGTCACTGGCGACCCAGTGGACATAGCGCGCGCTGATGCCAGTGATGCCTGGGGCGATGCGCTGAAGTTGGGCAAGCAGTGCCTGAGTTCGAAACTGTGAGAGCGCGTCGGCGCCTGGCACAACGTTGAGAACGAACTCGTTCGGCGCAGCCATGAATCGTCTCCAGAAAGGGGGCGTGGTCAAGGAGCAATCTACCGGTCGCAGACCGCAGCCCGGTCGGTGCGGTGTGGCAAGGTGACCACCATGGCTCGACAACTCCAGGTGGAGTCCGCAGAGTTCGTCTCGGCGGCCTTAGCTCGCTTCGATGCGGGCTCTCGTCATGATGTCCGGGCACTGGTCAAACACTTCTTGGCGACGCTGGTTCAGCAGGCTCCTGGGCGCAGCGTTGAGGTGCGCGTGCCGCCCTACTCCGCGGTGCAGTGCATCCCAGGCGTGCGCCACACGCGTGGCACTCCGCCGGCGGTCGTCGAACTCGACGCAGACACTTTCTTGTCCCTGGCCCGAGGGTCGCTGGGGTGGGATGAAGCTGTGGCTCAGGGGCTGGTGCGAGCATCGGGCGAGCGAGCCGACTTGAGCCCCTGGCTGCCCTTGTCGGGCTAGATTCGTTTAGCCTGCGGATGTGACTGATTTCCGTGCTGCTGTCCAGGCCGTTCTTCCCGGCGTACGTCGTGACCTCGAGGACCTCATCAAGATCCAATCGGTGAGTGCTGACCCCGAGCGATTCTCTGAGGTGCAACGCAGCGCCGAGAAGGTTGCCGAACTCTTCACCGCCGAAGGTTTCGAGTGCCAGATCGTGAAGCAGGGCGGACAGCCCGCAGTCATCGGCGAGAAGGCCGGGCCTGCCGGTGCGCCCACCGTGTTGCTTTATGCACACCACGATGTGCAGCCCGAAAACGACCCCGCCGACTGGGACTCCCCGCCGTGGGAGCCCACCGAGCGCGGCGAGCGTCTCTATGCCCGGGGTGCTGCCGATGACAAGGCGGGCATCGCCACTCACCTGGCCGCGGCCCGCATCTTCGGCGATGACCTGCCGGTCACGTTGAAACTCTTCATCGAAGGTGAAGAAGAGGTCGGCTCGGTGTCGTTGCCCGATCTGCTGGCGACGTACAAAGAGCAACTTCGCTCTGACGTGATCGTGATCGCCGACTCCGGCAACTGGGACATCGGCGTGCCCGCATTGACCACCTCGCTGCGAGGCCTGGTGCGGATGGATGTCGAGGTGCGCACGCTGGACCACGCCGTGCACTCCGGCATGTGGGGCGGTCTGGTGCCTGACGCGCTGATGACGTTGGCGCGCCTGATCAGTTCGCTGCACGACGACCAAGGAAACGTCGCCATCGAAGGTTTGCTCAGTGGACCCGCGGCCGACGTCGAATATCCCGAAGACCGCCTGCGCGCCGAATCCGGCGCAGCAGCTGGCATTGAATGGATCGGCACCGGCTCAGCAGTTGAACGACTGTGGACCAAGCCTTCGCTCTCCATCACGGGACTCGACGCACCCAAGGTGGCCGGCGCCTCCAACACCCTTGTGCCAGCCGCCCGCGCCCGCATCTCCTTACGCGTCGCCCCCAACGACACCGGCGCCAACGCCGCTGCCGCTTTGCAGCGCCACCTCGAAGCCCACGTGCCCTGGGGAGCCACGATGTCGACCACCGTGGTCGACATCGGTGAGGCCACCGCGATTGACGCCACCGGCCCGGCTGACGACGCCGCCCGCTCAGCCATCACCGCAGCCCGGGGTGGCTCTGCCCCCCGCTGC
>CALMMO010000228.1 GCA_937868455.1 uncultured Marmoricola sp. | reverse complement strand
CTGCCTGAGTCGTTCCCCGACCCAGAAGCCTTCGACCCGGGCCGCTACATCGACCCCCGCCAAGAAGACATCTTGAACCGCTGGACCTGGGTGCCCTTTGGGGCTGGTCGTCACAAGTGCGTGGGATCAGCGTTCGCGATGATGCAGATGAAGGCGATCTTCTCGGTGTTGCTGCGCGACTTCACCTTCGAGTTGTCCCAACCCGAAGACACCTACCGCGACAACCTCAGCAAGATGGTCATCCAACTGGCTCAGCCCTGCAAGGTGACCTACAAGCGGCGGGAGCGCTCATGAGCACCTTCCGCGTTGAAGCCAACCTCGAGGTCTGCCAAGGCCACAGCGAGTGCGTGGTTGAAGCGCCGGAGTACTTCGAGTTCGACAAGCCCAACGGCGTCGTACGCGTCCTACGCCTCACGGTCGATGAGGCCGATCTAGACGACGTACGAGCAGCAGTGACTTATTGCCCAAACCAAGCCCTAACCCTGATTGAGGAGACACCATGAGCGACGTGACCTGGCAGTCGTGGCCCCGTGCAGAGATCGAAGAGACCTGGGCACGCTGGATCGCGGCCAACCGTGCAGCGCAAGAAAAGGCCGACTGGAGCGATCTCGCAGACTTCTTCCACGAGGACGCCAGCTACGGCTGGATGTACTCCCCTGACGACATGTTCATGGCCGTCGGCCGAGACGAGATCCGCGAGCTAGCTATGGGCCAAGAGATGTTCGGCTTCGATGGCTGGTCCTACCCCTATGTCGTGGAAGTGATCGACGACCACAAGGGTCTGGTCGTGGGCTTCTGGCGCCAGGTTTCCCAAGTGCGCGACCCCCAAGGCGAGCACTACGAAATGGCTGGCATCGGCGGGTCGTGGTTCTGCTACGGCGGCGACGGCAAATGGGCATGGCAGCGCGACTTCTTCGATGTTGGCTCCGCAGCGACCACGATGCTGCAAATGGCGTCCGACCAGCGACTGACCGACTCGATGAACGAGCGGTTCAAGGTCAATTCCAAGCAGATGCCCGGGCACTATCACATGAACAACATGCCCGAGGGCGGCCCCGTGTGGCCCTTCGCGCTGGCGCCGCGCGATGAGTTGGCGCTGCCTGAGGAGTTCCCGCATGCATGAGCCCCGCCATCTCATTGATGGGGCATTGACCACATCGGCCACCACATTCGACATCATCAATCCGGCCACCGAGGAAGTCATCGGCCACGCCCCCGACGGCACTGCGGCCGACCTTGATGCCGCGATTGGTGCCGCCCGCAGGGCATTCGACGACACCACCTGGTCGACCGATCTCGACTTCCGATTGCACTGCCTTAGCCAGTTGCATCAGGCACTGGTCGAGGAGGGTGAATCGATGCGCGCCCTCACCACAGCCGAAGGCGGCGCACCCGCTTTTGCCACGGCTGGGCCGGCGTACGACGTGCCAGTGGCCGGGCTCGAATGGCTGATCAACGCCACCCGCGATTACGCCTGGGAGACCGACCTCGGCATCGCTTCGCCGATGGGTGTGAAGTCGCACCGGATCGTTCGCCGCGAGGCCACTGGTGTGGTCGCAGCCATCACGCCGTGGAACTTCCCCAACCAGATCAACCTGGCCAAGGTCGCGCCTGCACTGGCCGCTGGAAACACAGTCGTGCTCAAGCCAGCCCCTGACACCCCGTGGGTGGCCGCCGAGCTTGGCCGGATTGCAGCCGAAAAGACCGACATTCCTGCTGGTGTCTTCAACGTGATCACCACGGCCTCAAACCAAGTCGCCGCCGCGCTCACCACTGATCCGCGCGTCGACCTGGTGTCGTTCACCGGATCGACCGCGACCGGGCGAGCGATCATGGCTGCGGCAGCACCCACCCTCAAGCGGGTCTTCCTCGAACTTGGCGGCAAGTCTGCAGCCATCGTGCTCGACGATGCCGATCTTGGCTCCGCGATCGGCACTGCAGCCTTCTCGGTTTGCATCCACGCTGGCCAAGGGTGCGCACTGACAACCAGGCTCGTCGTACCTCGGGCGAAGTACGACGAAGCCGTTGAAATGGCCGCCAGCATCATGGCCAGCATCGGCTGGGGCGACCCGCTCGACCCCGGCACGCTGTGTGGTCCAGTGATCAGTGCCTCGCAACGCGACCGGATCGAGGGCTATTTGGCCCTGGCTCGCGAAGAAGGCGGCACGTTCGCCACCGGAGGCACTCGGCCCGATCGTGACCGTGGATTCTGGGTGGCTCCAGCCGTCATCGCAGGCCTGGACAACACTGCGCGAGTGGCCCGCGAGGAGATCTTCGGGCCAGTGCTCACCGTGTTGGCCCACGACGGAGATGACGATGCGGTGCGCATCGCCAACGACTCCGAATACGGCCTCAGCGGCGCAGTTTCCAGCGCCGATCCTGAGCGCGCCCGAGCAGTCGCTCGGCGCATCCGCACGGGCACGATCGCCGTCAACGGCGGCGTGTGGTTTAGCCCCGACGCACCATTCGGTGGCTACAAGCAGTCAGGGATCGGTCGCGAAATGGGTGTGGCCGGACTCGAGGAGTACCTCCAAATCAAGACCATGGCAGAGGGTGTGTAGAGATGCGGTTCAACGACAAGGTCGCCATCGTGACAGGCGCAGCGCAAGGCATCGGCGCGGCGTACGCCGAAGGGCTGTTGCGTGAAGGCGCCAATGTGATGGTCGCCGACATCAACACTGACGCGGGTCAGGCCACTACTGACGCGCTCGCAGCTAAGTACCCGGGCAAGGTCGGGTTCGTGCGCGTCGACGTTTCAGACCCTGAATCGACCAAAGCGATGGCCAGCGCCACTGTGGAGCAGTTCGGTGGCATCGACTACCTCATCAACAACGCCGCGATCTACGGCACGATGGAGTTCGATCTGCTGCTCACCGTCGACTGGGATTACTACCAAAAGTTCATGGCAGTGAACATGAACGGCGCCCTGCTGTGCACGCGCGCTGTGGTGCCACACATGAAGAAGGGCTCGGCGATTGTGAACCAATCCTCGACCGCCGCCTGGCTCTATTCGGGGTTCTATGGCCTGGCCAAGGTTGGCATCAACGGGCTCACGCAGCAGCTGGCTCACGAGCTCGGTGGCATGGGCATCCGGATCAACGCCATCGCTCCAGGGCCTACCGACACCGAAGCGACTCGGGTGCAGGCCGGAGACGCAGCCAAAGACATCGTGCGGCAATCGCTTGCGATCAAGCGCATGGGCACCGTCGATGACATGGTCGGCGCCTGCTTGTTCCTCCTCTCTGACGACGCCTCTTGGATCACCGCCCAGATCCTCGACGTCGACGGCGGCCAGGTGTTCCGCGCGTGAAAGCCGGCTTCATTGGCCTCGGCCAAATCGGACTGCCGATGGCTCAACGGCTTGCCGCTGGGTTTGAGGTCGTGGCGTACGACGTGCGCCCCGAGGTCAGCGTCGACGGCGCCACTAGGGCGAGCGGGCTAGCCGACTTCGCCGAGTGCGATGTCGTGTGCCTCATGGTGCGCGATGACGCTCAAGTAAATGAGGTCGCCGACGGGCTCTTAGAGGTGCTCGCACCGGGGTCGGTGATCGTCGTGCATTCCACCATCCACGTCTCGACTGCGGCCGCCCTCGCGCAACGAGCAGGAGCAGTCGGTGTGCTCGATGCGCCCGTCAGCGGCGGCTTCATGGGAGCCGCCGACGGCACCCTGGCGATCATGGTGGGTGGCGACAAGGCGGCGTACTCCACCGCGAAGCCGGTGCTCAAACAGATGGGCACTCTGGTGATGCACCTAGGTGAAATCGGCAGCGGCACCAAAGCCAAACTGGCCCGCAACCTGTTGCACTTCATCTCCTTCGCCGCAGTGACCGAGGCCCAGCGAGTCGCCGAAGCCAGTGGCATTGACCTGGTCAAACTCGGCCAGATCGTGCGGCACTCCGATGCTGTCACCGGCGGCCCCGGCGCGATCATGCACCGCGACCGCACCGGCCCACTCGCCGAAGACGACTTCTGGCACGGAGTGTTCGCACATGTGTGGGCACTCGGCGACAAAGACCTGACCCTTGCCATGGAACTCGCCGCGAGTGAAGGTGTTGACACCCCGCTCGCAAAGTTGGCCCACCAGATCTTGCCCATCGGCCTTGGATTAGAGGAAGCACATGAGTGAAACCCCCGAAGAGTTGCGCGCCCGCAGTCTGGCCAAAATGAGTGAGGTCTATGGCTGGGAGTTCCAAGACGGACCCGGCGACTTCTACGGCATCACCGCCGACCACTTGTTCGGTGAAATCTGGTCGCGAGAGGGCCTCACTGTGGCCCAACGCCGGCTGCTGCTCATCGGGTTGTTGGCCGGACGGAACCAACTCGATGTTGCCGACCTCCAACTGAGTTGCGCCGCTAACCTCGGTGAACTCGACGCCACCGCGCTGCGAGAGATCGTGATCTTCTTGGCCCACTATGCGGGTTGGCCCACCGGTGCGGTGTTGAACAACTCCGTTGAGACGATCGTGTCCAAATTGGACTCTGCTGGGGGGTGAAAAGTCACAAGTAAACCTGTGACTTTGGCGCCTTGCGGGGAGGATCTC
>CALMMO010000227.1 GCA_937868455.1 uncultured Marmoricola sp. | reverse complement strand
TGCGGGGAGGATCTCCCCCGCAAAGCGACAAACTCCCGGGCAAAGCTAGGGGGATTCCGTGGGGAACTGGAGTTCCATCGACCCATGGGCCGCATCAAGAGCCGATTGAATCTGGCCCCACACGCGTCGGGTGGCCTCACCACTAACTCGCAGTGACAGCGGCACCTCGTCGGTGGCTGGCGTCAACACAACATTCAGCACCCGCTTTGGTCGATAGAACACCGCCAACACGATCGCAAAGCGACCAAGCAGCCAGACGAGGACGAACAACCAGGACCAATCGGTTCCAGGACAGGTCACACGCCACCAGCCAGCACCGAGGTGGTCCACCTTGGCTCCCTCAACTCCGCGAAGGTGGCTTTCGATGCTTTCATCAGAGATTTGGGTCTGGCCGCGGACGTCGACGTCACCATGGACCGAAATCCCCGCGAATCGATCACGGAAGACGTATCGGCAAATGAGAAGAAAGAACACAGGCCCAAGCAGGACTGCCCAGGCGCTCGGTTTACTCAAATCCAACATCGCCATCAACTCCGCCGCAGTTGTGAGTAGTCGGCCAGCCCACACGCAGCCAACCCCTCAAGTAGCGCACGAGTGTCTGGCACAAACAACCACTGAGGATCGGCGAGCCTGACAGCCAGTTCACCCAGACCGAGCCACTCCCCGCTTTGCACCTCCCCGTCGTTGAAGACGATGGGTCCATCCCACGTGGTTTCAAAGACGTGCTCGACGACCTTCGTTGTGTCATCGTCGTACGACGAGAGGCCCAGGGGCCTCAGGCTCACGCCTTCGACACCCAACTCTTCGGCCAATTCGCGCAACGCAGATTTGGCGGGGTCCTCACCGGGCCGCAAGATGCCTCCGGCGGCGGCGTCGTGATGACTTGGCGCCCAGTCTTTGAGCGCCGAACGCAGATGCACATAGATCTGCCCCTGCGAATTACGAACCAAGACCGCCGTGGCGCCATGGCGCAGGTTGTCTCGACGTACGACGGAACGAGGCGCTTGCCCGACCACCTGCCCCTCGGTGTCGAGGAGGGCCACCGGTTCGTCGACCATCAGCGCCCGCGCTTAACCGGGCAGTTATGCGCTTTGCGGGGGAGATCCTCCCCGCAAAGCGGCAAAGTCACAGGTTTACTTGTGACTTTTACCAAATTCGCACTCGCTCCTGAGGCGCCAACCAAAGCCCATCACCAGCCTGGGTTTCAAACGCCTCGTGGAACTCATCGAGGTTGCGCACGATGTTGGCGCGAAACTCCGGCGGGGAGTGGGGGTCGGTGGCGAGGAACTGCTGTTCGAGTTCCTTGCGCCGCTTGGTGCGCCACACGAAGCCCCACGTGTAGAAGAGTCGCTGGTCACCACTGAGGCCGTCCACGACTGGCATCGGGGCATCGCCCAACGCGATCCGGTAGGCCTTAAGCGCGATGGTGAGCCCGCCGAGGTCGCCGATGTTTTCTCCGACCGTCAGTGCACCGTTGACGTGTTCGCCGGGGAGTTCACGGGGGGAGAATCCGTCGTACTGCGAGATCAACGCCGCTGACTTCACCTCGAAGGCGGCTTTGTCTTCGGCGGTCCACCAGTCGTGGAGGTTGCCGTCGCCGTCGTAGTGGGCGCCTTGGTCGTCGAACCCGTGGCCGATTTCGTGACCAATCACGGCGCCGATGCCACCGTAGTTTTCGGCCGGGTCAGCGTCGGGGGAGAAGAACGGCTTTTGCAAGATGCCTGCCGGGAAGCAGATCTCGTTGGTGCCGGGGTTGTAGTAGGCGTTGACGGTTTGGGGCAGCATGAACCATTCGTCGCGGTCCACTGGTGCGCCGATCTTGCGCAGTTCGCGGTCGGTCTCGAAGGCCGCCGAAGCCAACACGTTGCCGAGCAGATCATCCGCCGAGATCTCCAGGGCCGAGTAGTCCCGGAATTTCACCGGGTAACCGATCTTGGGGCGGAACTTGTCGAGTTTGTCGTAGGCCCGCTTCTTGGTGTCTTCACCCATCCAGTCCAGGGCCGCGATCGAGCGGCGATAGGCCTCAAGGAGGTTGGCGACGAGTTCGTCCATCATCTCCTTCGACTTCGGTGGGAAGTGTCGGGCGACGTACTCCTTGCCCACGGCTTCACCCAGCGCGCCTTCCACCATCGCGACGCCGCGCTTCCAGCGCGCCCGCAACTCGGGGGTGCCGGCCAGGGTGCGGCCATAGAAGTCGAAGTTGGTCTCGACGAAATCCGACGACAGATAGGCCGCGCCGGCTCGAAGCGCCTTGACCGTCAGCAGGTCTTTCCACGCCTGCAGCGGCGTGGCTGCCAGCACCTTTTCGAGGTGTTCGAGGTACGACGGCTGACGCACCACCACTTCAGCGATCGTGTGTTCAGAGCCGCCAAGTGCGGCCATCCACCCTGCCCAGTCGAAGCTTGGCGTCAATGCCACGAGTTCATCGCGGCTCACCAGGTTGTAGGTCTTGATGACGTCGCGGGTGTCGGCGCGCTCCCAGTGGCCCTTGGCCAAGTGCGTCTCGAGGTCCATGACTCGCTGGGCAGTGGTGGCAACATCGTCGCGACCAGCCAGCGCCAGCATCCCTTCCATGTAGGCGACGTACTTGTCGCGAATCTCGGAGTACTTCTCTTCGCGGTAGTAGGTCTCATCGGGCAGGCCGATGCCGCCTTGGGTAACGAACATCAGATAGCGATCGGAGTTACGGTCGTCGGTGTCGATGTAGGAGCCGAAGATTCCGCCTCCACCTCGCCGCTCGAACTGGCCGAGGAAGGCACCGAGCTCGGAGATCGTGGAGAGCGCATCGATTTGAGCCAGCAGCGGCAACACCGGGGTCGCGCCAAGTTCCTCTATGCGCGACTCATTCATGAAGCTAGCAAACAGCGCGCCGATCTTGGTGGCGTCATTGCCAACCAGCGCACCACCCGCACAGTCTTCGATGATGGCGAGTACGTCGGCCTCAGCTTGATCCGTCAGCGAGACAAAGGGACCCCAACTCGAACGGTCGCTGGGGATCTCGGCGGTCGCGAGCCATGCGCCGTTCACGTGGCCGAAAAGGTCGTCTTGGGGCCGAACCGAGTGGTCCATGCCGGTTTTTGCGTCGTCAAGGATTGTCACGTGCGTCACCTTACTTGGCCAGTTCACGCTGGTCATCGGGGCAAAGGGGTGCAGATTTTGCGCTTGGCACGTGAATTTGCGTCATTTTTTCTCACGCACCCCGTTTCGTAGTCGAGATGGCCCGGGGGGGTCATTACTTAGGGGGACCTCACTTTTGAGGAAACCGGCGTAACATATAACGACTTTTGACTATTCGGGGACGGACTGAGCGATGCGCAAACTTCTCGCCACTGTGCTGACGGCTTTCGCTGTTGTGGCTACCACGGTGTTGCCAGCAAGCGCTGGCAACAACATCACTGATCCTTGGTGGGGCATGATCGTCGAGGACGGCATCAACCACCAGCCAACCGTCAACTACGGCTCGATTCAGATCACAGCATCGTGGCGCCAGATTGAGACCTCACCTGGTGTGTACGACTTCACTGCTGTTGACGCCGAAGTGGCCAAAGCTGAGTCGTTGCACAAGCAGATTCTGCTCAACTTGGCAGGCACTCCGACTTTCTGGGCCAGCAAGCCCACCCAGACTGGTTCGTTCTTTGGCGGTGGCCTCGGCGCCTCATCAGCCCCTAGCAACATGACCGCATGGAGCAACTTCGTCAAGGCGCTGGCGGCTCACTACGGCACACGCGTGTCCTACATGGCGTGGAACGAACCCTGCGTCATCGGTTTCTGGACCGGCAGCAAGGTCCAAATGGTCCAGATGATGGTTTTGGCCTACAACGAGGTGAAGGCCGCAACCGCCGGAGCTGGCAAGGTTGTCTCGCCCGCGTGCCCCATTCGGTTGTCGTCTCAAAAGACTTACCTGACCGGCCTTTACGGCACGGCCTACTCCGGCAAGAAGCCGGCCAATGTCATCGATGTGGGAGCAATCAACCCTTACCCCACCGCTTCTCAGACCCCTGAGAACACTCTGGCCAACGTGAAGTGGTTCCGCACCATGCTCAACAACAAGGGCGCCAAGACCAAGCCAATCTGGGTGACCGAGGTCAACTACGGCATGGTTTCG
>CALMMO010000226.1 GCA_937868455.1 uncultured Marmoricola sp. | reverse complement strand
ATCGAGACGCTTCGCACTCGCCTGGGCCAGTTGGGTGACTCACTCGTGGTTGTCGGCGGTGAAGGTCTCTGGAACGTGCACGTGCACGTCGACGATGTGGGCGCAGCCGTCGAAATCGGCATTGACGCTGGTCGACCACGACGCATCAAGGTGACCCACTTCGCCGAGCAACTTCTCAAAGCCAAGGCCAATCGCGAGGCCCGGCGCGGGCGGCGCATCGTGGCCGTTGCAGCCGGACCCGGGCTGGCAGACCTCTTCAACGAGGCTGGTGCAGTAGTTTTGTCAGGTGGCCCCGGGCATCGCCCGAGCACCCGAGAGGTGCTGGGGGCAATCATGGCCACCGAAGCACACGAAGTGATCATCTTGCCCAACGATGCTGACTCGGTGAAGGTGTGCGAGGCGGCTGCTCAGGCGGCTAGTGATCAAGGCATCAGGGCGGTCGTCGTGCCCACCAATGCTCAAGTGCAAGGCATCGCCGCACTCGCCGTACACGAGCCGGCACGAGCCCTTGAGGCCGATGTTGTGGCGATGACAAGTGCGGCTCGCCACGCCCGCCATGGGGCACTCACTGTGGCGGCGAAGCAAGCGATGACAAGTGCGGGACCCTGTGAAGCCGGCGATGTGCTGGGGGTGTTCGAGGGCGACTTCGTGCGCATCGGCTCAGATCTCACATCTGTTGGCCAACAGATCATTGATCTCATGCTGTCGGGAGGCGGAGAACTGGTCACCATCGTGTCTGGTGTGCAGGGCACTGAGTTGGCGGACTCACTTGAGGACTACATCGAGAGTGCCTATTCCGGTGTGGACGTGGTCAGGTACGACGGGGGCCAAGAGAGGTACCCGATCTTGGTATCGGTCGAATAAATGGCTGAGTTAGATGGCTGAGCGAATCGAGTGGCATAGCCCCGTCGCAGCGATCGCGGGCAAGGAGGCCGCAAAGGTCGAAAAGGCGCTCGGGGTCAGCACGGTGGGCGGACTGCTCAGCACCTATCCCCGCGCGTGGGTAGCCAAGGGAGCCCTTTCAGACCTAGGCCAACTCAACGAGGGCGACCTGTTGACGATGTTTGGCCAAGTGATCCACAACGAAGTCAAGAGTTACCGAGATCGGCGCACCGGACGCACGGCCTACCGCCTCGAAATGCGCGTCAAAGGCGCAGACGGTCAACTCCGGATGACCTGGTTCGACAAGTACGTCGACACCACTAACTGGCGCGCTCGGGCAATGAAGGTCGGTGCCTATGGGCTCTTTGCCGGCAAGCTCAAATGGTTCAACGGGGGATGGGAACTCACCAACCCCCGCTCGAAGATGTACGACGCGGAGGGCGACGCCAGCGCCGCCTATGAAGCGATCCCCGAACTCATCCCGATCTATCGCACTGCCCAGGGGATCGAGAGTTGGCAGATCGGTGAGAGCGTTGCGATGGGCCTTGACCTGATCGAGCGCGTGCCCGACGTACTCCCCGAAGCAGTGCGCGAAGATCGCCAACTGCTCGACACTGCCACAGCGTTGCGCTGGATCCACGGGCCAGCAGACCACCAGCAACTGGGTGCGGCTAAGAAGCGGTTGAAGTTTGACGAGGCGTTCGTTACCCAGGTCGCACTTGCGCAGCGACGGGCGATGTTGGCCTCACGTCCTGCGGTGGCCCGCAGCGGTGGTGGCTCGTTGTTGGAGCGGTTCGACCAGCAGTTGCCCTTTGTGCTGACCCAGGGACAGCGCGAAGTGAGCGAGGAGATCGAGGAGGAACTGTCTGGTCAACACCCCATGCACCGCCTGCTTCAGGGCGAAGTGGGCTCAGGTAAGACGGTGGTGGCGCTTCGAGCCATGCTCAAGGTGGTTGATTCGGGCGGTCAAGCTGCGCTCTTGGCACCCACCGAGGTGCTTGCCCAACAGCACTATCGGTCGATGACAGCGATGATGGGCGACCTAGCTAGAGGCGGGCTATTGGGCGGTGATCCCGAAGGCACCAGGGTTGCGTTGCTCACCGGATCGATGAACACGGCTCAACGCCGAGAGACCTTGCTCGACGCGGCGAGTGGGGAGGCCGGCATCGTCGTTGGCACCCACGCTTTGCTGCAAGAGAAGGTGCAATTTGCCGATCTCGGGCTGATCGTGGTCGATGAGCAACACCGATTCGGGGTCGAGCAACGGGCTGCCCTGAGTGCCAAGAGTGAGCAGCCGCCCCACGTGTTGGTGATGACGGCGACCCCCATCCCGCGCACCGTGGCCATGACCGTTTTCGGTGACCTCGACATCTCAGTGCTGCGCGAACTTCCCGCTGGCCGTGCCGAGGTGCAAACCAACGTCGTGCCCACCCTGGTCGCTCCCACGTGGCTGGCGCGAGCTTGGCAGCGTGTGCGCGAAGAAGTCGCACAAGGCAGGCAGGCGTACGTCGTGTGCCCACGCATTGGCGACGAGCCTCCTCCTGAGGAAGGTCAAGAGCTCTCCAGCGTCGAGGAACTCGGTCCCGAACTTGCCGCGGGTGAACTCAGCGGGCTGCGGGTGGCGACCTTGCATGGGCGGATGGCCGCCGATGACAAAGACGCCACGATGCGTGCCTTTGCGGCTGGTGACATCGATGTGCTGGTGTCGACCACCGTCATCGAGGTGGGCGTTGATGTGCCCAATGCGAGCGTGATGGTAATCATGGACGCCGAACGGTTCGGCGTCAGCCAACTGCACCAGTTGCGCGGCCGGATTGGTCGTGGAGGTCACGCAGGCTTATGCCTGCTGGTGAGCGGCCTCGAACCTGACTCGCCGAGTCTGGCAAGGCTCAATGCCGTGGCGGGCACCCGTGATGGCTTCAAGCTTTCTGAGATCGATCTCGTACAGCGCCGCGAAGGCGATGTGCTCGGCACCAATCAAAGCGGGCGCCGCAGCACGTTGCAGTTGCTCA
>CALMMO010000225.1 GCA_937868455.1 uncultured Marmoricola sp. | reverse complement strand
TGAAGACATTTGAGTTCGAGTTTCCTGAGCCTCTACACGCCCGCGCTTCGGCTGGCGCGGTGACGAGAAGTTGAAGTGCAACGAGTCCCGCGATGACACCTATGCATTTCCAACGCGAGTCCATTGCTCGATTTGCCAACTCTCCCCCTTTCGGGCAAGTACGAAGCTCACCAAGACGTTGCTCTCGGGTGAGTCCTGGGGTGCTGATTTTTCGCTCATCCACACTCTCTGAGGCAAATTGACCAGCTCGCCATCCACAACAACTGCAGCGCCCTGGCGCCTTGAGCTCGAAGTCGAAATCGAGTAGCCCTCGCCTTGGGCATGGCCACCGGCTGAGTAGATAGACGTGATTCGGTCGACTAAGGCCGTGCACGACTTGCATCCGTCCGCACCGAGTTTGGCCAGACCCTCGGTCTTGCCCGTCGAGGTCGCGTAGGAAAGTTGGGCGACGTAGTACTTCACGAACTCAACCGCAGCGGCCTTGGTGGTGCCTTTGGCAGCATCGGGAAGAGCAGGTTCGGTGGGAGCAGTAGCGGTGTTGGTGGGTGTGGGCAGCGGCGGGGGCTTGGGGTTGTCAGCGCCACAACCGGAGAGCAGTCCGGCCACGAGGAGGGCAGCAGTTAGTGGCGCGAGATGGCGCGACGTACCAAATCTTGGGCGCATGCATAACCTCACCGTGCGATTTCCCGGCAGTCTGCCGCCCACAGCCGCGGTTGCGTAACCCCCAGCGGCGAATCTGTGGATAACTCAGCGCCGCCGACGGAAGCGGACGTCGCCATTGGGTAGGTGTTCGGTGGTGAAGCCTGGGTCGTGGGCGCGTTGGTGGTGATGGCGACACAGCAACCCGGCGTTGTCGAGATCGGTGGGGCCGCCGTCGAGCCACGAGACCCAGTGGTGAGCTTCGGCCCACGTGCCCGGGAGTTGGCAGCCCTCGCTGACGCAGGTCTGGTCTCTGAGCAGCAACGCCTTGCGTTGTGCCCGGCTGAAGAGGCGTTGGCCGCGGCCGAGATCAAGGACTTCTGAGCCGGCGCCCAACACTGCAGGGATGAGTTGGGCGCTGCATGCCATCCGCCGGGCTTCGTGGGCAGTGATGCGTTCGGCGTCGGTGCCGGGCACCAACCCGCCCCCGAGGAGGTCGGCTGTGGCCAGATCGCTGCGCAACTGGTCCAACGACATCGTGATGATCAGGGTGGTCACATCACCGCTATGCAGTGGGAGTCGATTGGGCTCGACGCACTCGAGCAGTTGCACGAACGCCTCACCCAGGCGCCGTGGGTAGGTCAACCGAGCCAGCGGGTCGAGGCTCGCCACAATCGGGTCGGGCATCTCTTGGGGTGTTTTGCGGGGGTTGGTGAAGGCTTCGAGGTACGTCGCCAGTCGAGTGGCTGCGGCGTCAGGCAGGCGGCCACTCAGCCGGGTGGTGCCATCGCCGAGGCGCCGCAAAGTCAGTCGGGTCTTGCGTCGCCCTGCTTCTTCGAGCGCCGCGAGCCGCTTGGCTTCGGCTTCATCGGCGATCTGTGGTGCCACCACGTCGAGAATGCGGCGACCCAACTTAGTCAGCTCGCGCGGGCCGAACTTTGCGCACTGTTGAATGAGGTTGGCTTCAGCTTCGCCGAGCAGTTCAGTGCCGACCTCGCGTGGAAGAGCGTCGAGGCACGCGGCAATGACGAGAGCCTGATCGGCGTTCACCGATCCCTCGCGCATGCCGGCAGCCAACTCGTGGTAGCGAAGGTCCATCGAGCGGGCCAATCGCCACTGCGCCCGAGCATCTTCGTGTCGTGATCTGGTCTCGGTGCTCAGCCAGGTTGCCGGGTTGTGTGCGGCTGACTCTTCAGCCAGGTCGGTGGCGGTCGCTAGTACGCGCAGGTGCAACTCGGTGAGCTGAGCTTTAGCAGCTGCAAGCTCGCGCAACGCCTCAGCTTTGTCGGTGGTCGACATGAAACTGGGGTTGACGTCTGCGGCCCCATGAATCGTGGTGCGCACAGAAGAGGCCACTTCGAGGATTGGATGCACCAGAAGCCTCCTGCCATTGAGCGACGATTGAGTGGATGTCGTCGCTCAGGCGGCCCGTGCGGTTCGGGACTCAACTCCGTTGCGGCTAGCAGAGAATCCCGCCAGCCTCATACTGGTGCACCAAGCACTATAGACTTGATGTCTCGGGTCTTCTACAAAGCGTGATACCGAGCCTATCAGGCATGTCAAGTTCACGCAAGCAATTCCCGCCGAATCTTTTGCTGCGCCACCCCCGGCTCTCAGGCCATTCACGTGGGTCGACGATTGCGAGCTGAACCTCGTGCTTCTGTGCGGTTGAGCGTGTGGGGGTCGACACCGAGAACTCAGCAGCCGTGCGATCGCGAGTGCTGGGCAGACCCCTGCGGAGTACTCCAAACCACTCCGAGACGTACTCCGTGAACCGAGCCGACACCCCCCGCTTCACCCGGAAGTTGTGCACTTTGCGGGGGAGATCCTCCCCGCAAAGTGCAAAAGTCACAGGTTTACTTGTGACTTTTCACCCCAATCCAAGGGCCGGAACCAGCGTCCGGTGGAGGTAGGCACGCAGGGCGTCATCTGACCGAGTGTGGGCGGAACTGTAGGTCAGCACCGACAACAAGAACCGCACCATGGTTTCGATGATCTCGTCGAGTCGGGCCAGCGCTTCGGGGTTGGTTGCTAGCGCAGCGCGCATGGGCTCACGAGAGAGATTGAGCATGTGCGGGGTGATGGTGCCGGTCTCGGCGATGCCGGGCAGGAGGCTGGTGTGCACGACGAGCGCGACGACGGGGTCGGCTTTGAATTCGCGGTGGGCTGCGACGACGTACTCCACGATCGACTCCGCCGCGGATGTCGAGCGGGCCGCCTGCCGCAAGATCCGGTCGCTGAGTTCGAGGGCGGCGTCTTCGACTGCTTGGTGGATGAGGTCTTCGAGGGTGTTGAAGTGGGCGTAGATCGTGGGTCGAGATAGCCCTGATGCTCGGGAGATGGCGGCGACGGTGGTGCCGGCTTCGCCGTACTCTCGCAGGCACTGCAGGGTGCCGTTGATGAGCCGGTCGCGGGTGTCGGCGGCCGGCCCGCGAGTACGTCGAGTGGCAGTCATAGCGCGACTATTCTTGACACAGTATCTGCAATGTGTAAAGTCTGCCCAATGTCAGGTTCGACGATTGTGCGCATCGAAGACCTCGTCGCGCCGCAACTCACGCCCGATCAACGTTCGGTTCTTGATTACATGTCGAGCCGCGACACCGACCTCTCCCCACAGACCGTGCTCGCCATGGCGGCGAAGGCCAGCGGCCTCGCAGAGCCCGACTTCGAGGGGGGCGACCCGAGCATTCACGAGCGGGTCGGCGCCTACCTCGCCGCTGTCGAAGCCGATGGCGGGCTCACGGGCTTGGCCCGCGTCGTGCAGCAAGGTCGCGCGGTGCGCAACCTGGCTAGCCGGGCGCTCCTCAACGACCTCGTGCGCCGCAATCCCGAGATCACCGACATCGAGATCCCCGCGCCCCTGATCGTGGTGGGTTTGCCTCGCTCCGGCACCACCCACCTAGTGAACCTGCTCGCAGCCGACCCACGCCGTCGCGCGCTGCCGTACTGGGAAAGCCAAGAGCCCTTCCCCAAGCCCGGTGAGGGTCCTGGTCCCGATGGTGTGGATCCCAGGTTTGCCCGCCGCCAGGCGGAGTACGACGCCGAAAAGGCCTTCGTGCCGCTCACCCAAAACATGCACGACCGCTTCCCCGCAGCCATTGAGGAGGAGTGCGAGTTGATGGACCTCGACTTCTCCTCATACACCCTCGAGTGGCACATCCGCTCACCTCAGTGGCGCGACTACTACCTCGGGCTCAACCACGACGCGCACTACGCCCACCTCAAAACGATCCTGCAAGCCCTGACCTTCTTGCGCGGCCCCAACACCTGGGTGCTCAAGTCTCCGATGCACTTTGAGCACCTCGCGCCGCTCATCAAGACCTTCCCCGACGCCACGATCGCCTTCACTCACCGCGACCCG
>CALMMO010000224.1 GCA_937868455.1 uncultured Marmoricola sp. | reverse complement strand
CGGCCACCGAAATACTGATCCGGTCCAGGTAATTGACCAGCACGCCCACGGCCACCTGGCCGTACCGAGCCCGGGTGTCGCTGCGTTCCGCGAGCGCCTTGACGACGAACACAGTGCTCGAAAACGACAAGGCGAAGGCGAGCAGGGCGATGGTCGACCACGCCAGCCCCGCTAGCAGCCCTACCCCAAGAACGGTCAGCACTCCGAGCAGTCCAACCCCGATGATCACCATGAAACTCGTGTGCAGGATTGCGGTGCCCCACACTTCCCGGCGCAGCAGTTGGCGTACGTCGAGTTTGAGTCCTACTGCGAAAAGCAACAGCGTGACGCCCAGGTCGGCGAGGGTGGCCAACTCGGGAACCCGCTGAGTGCCCAGAGCGGAGAGGACGAAACCTGCGGCGAGGAACCCACCCAGAGGCGGCAGCCGCAGTAGTCGAGCCCCAAATCCGGCCGCGAGAGTGACTGCCAGGTATGTCGTCACCAGTGTCATCGGTTCTCCTGTCGACCAAAGCGCGCAGTAGGCCCATCCATCACGTGAGTGTGGCAGGCAAAGGCGCGGCTTTGATAGCAATCTCGTTATCAAAGTGTTCGCCCACCAGTCATTGACACAGGCCAATTCTCAGAGTGTTCTTAGCCGGATAGTTGCGCGGCCTTTGAGGCGTGCGGCAGTGATAACCGGGGGGAAGGACCTTTTAATGCGTGGAAAACGCGTTCGTGCCATCGCTGGCGCGGTGCTTGTGGCGTTGAGTTTGACTGCTTGTGAATTCACCGGCGGTGGAGGTGATAAGTCGTCAACCGGCGGGGAGTCTTTCCAGGAACCGGGTGAGATTTTCTTGGCCGCGGCTGCTGATGTTGGCCCCGACCCGTTTAGCACCGATCCGTTGCAGACACCACCTGATCCGACCTTGGCGCAAGCGGTGACCGATCCAAATGCCACGGTCACGGCAACTGGATCGAGTCAGGTTGCAGCCAACAGTGGCAGCAAGGTTGGTCTCTATGGCGGGTCGATGAAGATCGAGGTGTGTCAGCCAAAGAAGTTGGTTGACTTCTTGGCTGCGAATCCCGATAAGGGCGCCGCGTGGGTGGCCGCGCTGAATGCGGATCCGATGGTGAAGATGGCCGACGGCACTGCGCTCACCACCGCCAGGATCGGGGAGTACGTCGCCTCACTCACCTCAGTTGTCTTGCGTGACGACACCCGTGTGACGAATCACCTGTTCAAGAACGGCAAGGCCATTCCGTTCCAGGCGGTGCTGCAGAAGGGCACTGCGGTGTTGGTGGACAACAAGGGCGTGATGCGTGCCCGTTGCTTCTGCGGCAATCCGCTGGTTCCGCCGGTGGCGCAGAAGACCACCCCGAAGTACAAAGGCGGCAAGTGGGCCGACTTTGACCCGGGCAAGATCACGGTGGTGCAGACCTCCACCGTAGTGATCAGCACGTTCATCTTGACTGACCCGAAGACGGGTCAACTCATCAACCGACCTGCTGGTGGCACTGGGCTGACTGACGTGAAGAACAACGGGAACACCGCGCCGCCGACCACGGCAAGCACGACTGACCCCAAGTGGACGATCACCTTCACCAACCCCAGCGTTCCTTGGCAGTCCAAGGCGAGCACCCACAAGGACACCGGGTCGCCGGAAATGAATTTCGCCCCCAATGTCGATAGCTATATCGCGGGCACCTCATCCCTGGGGCTCGTCATCCGGGACATCACTGGTCGGCGCTCGTATGAGGAGCAATTGCAAAAGGCTCAAGGGGATGTCGCGGCCTTCCCTGCGAAGGAGTGTCACGCGACTGAGCAGCCCGTGACCTTGAGCGGTTTCACCGGGGTGCGAGTCGGGCTTGGCCCATGTGATCCCTACACCGATGCCAATGGCAAACAGTGGGGGGCGGCAGATTGGATCCAGGCTTACTACATCTTGAAGCGACCCGACGGCACCACCTTGCTAGTTGTGTCCACTGACACTCGTGGCAAGCCGGGCATCGCTGAGCAGTACGCCTTGGGCGTCATCAGCACAGTGCAGAAGAAGTAGCACACGGCCAAAGGGGGCTGCCACGCGACTGTGGTGGCCCCCTTTGGCCTTTATGCGGGTGAGAGGTCCTCGCGCAACCTAAACCGCTGCAACTTCCCGGTCGCCGTCTTGGGCAAAGCAGTGCGGAACTCGATGCGGCGTGGGTATTTGTACGGCGCGATCTGTTGTTTCACGAAGGCTTGGAGTTCCTCGGCCTTTGAGTCGTCTGCGCTCGCGCCTTCTCGCAGTACGACGAAGGCAGCGACGATCTGACCACGCTGCTCATCGGGGAGGCCGACCACGGCGCACTCGCTGACGTCTTCGTGAGCCAGCAGCGCGCCCTCGACCTCGGGTCCAGCGATGTTGTAGCCCGAGGAGATGATCATGTCGTCGGACCTGGCTTGGTACCAGAAGTAGCCCTCATCGTCTTGGATGAAGGTGTCGCCGGTGATGTTCCAGCCGTTGTGGACGTAGACCGATTGCCGTGGGTCGGCAAGGTAACGGCACCCCGTTGGTCCGCGTACCGCCAGGCGGCCAGCCTGGCCGGGAGGAAGGGGCACTCCTTCGCCGTCGACGACCGTGGCAATGAAGCCTGGCACTGCTTTGCCTGTGGAGCCCGGGCGGATGTCATCGTCGGCTGCAGAGATAAAGATGTGCAGCAACTCGGTGGCACCGATGCCATCAATCAACTTCACCCCGGTGGCATCAAAGAAGCCCTGCCAGGTGGCTTTGGGCAGGTGCTCTCCGGCTGACACTGCGCGGCGCAGGCTCGCGAGTCGTTCAACGCTGCCCGAGGCGATCATGGCCCGATAGGCGGTGGGTGCGGTGAAACA
>CALMMO010000223.1 GCA_937868455.1 uncultured Marmoricola sp. | reverse complement strand
GAGCCCGGTTTCAGCGAAGTGTCACGCAGTTGGTACGTCGGCTGGGCGGGGTCCTTGGTAGTCCTCGCCGTACGCCCCAGGCGCAGGGCGCCGCTTCTTGATGGGGGCGCGCTCGCCCGGTGCCATCCGACGTGAGGTGACTAGGAACCCGGTGTGCCCACTCATGCGGTGCTCGGGCCGTACCGCCAACCCCTCCACGTGCCACTCTCGCACCAGGGTTTCCCAGGGGTGCGGCTCGGTGAATTCACCGTGCGCACGCAGGGTCTCGGTGACCTTACTCAGTTGTGTGGTGGTCGCGACGTAGGCCACGACCAGCCCCCCAGGTCGCAGGGCTTTGCCTACGACGTCCACGCACTCCCAAGGGGCCAACATGTCGAGAACCACTCGGTCGACGCTGTGGTCCTCAAGTTTGGGCAGCTCCTCGACCAGGTCGCCCACGGTGAGCGACCAGGCAGGGTGTGGGCCAGCAAAGAATTGTTCGACGTTCTTGCGGGCAACCTCAGCAAACTCTTCGCGTCGCTCGAAGGAAACCAACTGGCCGTTTGGCCCAATCGCTCGAAGCAGCGAACAACTGAGCGCGCCTGAGCCAGCCCCCGCCTCGACGACGCGGGCTCCGGGGAAAATGTCGGCCATCGCCACGATTTGCGCTGCGTCTTTGGGATAGACCACTGCGGCACCGCGCGGCATTGAGACGACGAACTCCGAGAGCAGTGGGCGGAACACGAGGTACTCGCCTCCGCTGGTGGCGGTGATGGAGAAGCCCTCCTCACGACCAATGATGTCGTCGTGTTCGAGCCCGCCTCGATTGGTGTGGAAGGTCTTACCTTCAACCAGGTTGATGTTGTGCCGTCGCCCCTTGGCGTCGACGAGTCTGACCCACTCCCCTGGCTGCAAAGGCCCTCGTCGTACTCCGGACCACATCGGCTGCTCGTCGCTCACGAGGGCACAGGCTAACCAATGAGGGGCCGCACTCGGTGAGCGCGGCCCCTCATTGGTTGTCTAACTAGCTGGATTAGTCCTTGGGAGGAGTTTCGATTGTGAACTCTTCTCCCGTGGTCGGGTCGACCGCGACCTGGCCCGGAGGCAGGTTTGAGAGGTCAGGAGCGATCACGATGTTCTCGGCCGAGTCAGGCAACCGCAGGCCGGGTGCTTCATAGCCGGCGTCCATCAAGACCAATTCGCTTGAGTCGCGCTTTGGCAGGGTTTCGCCGCGGAAGTAGGCCGGGCTGATGGCGGCGTACATCGACATCAAGATGAAGCCCAACAGCAGGGCTCCGATGCCGATCAAGAACACTGAACCCACTCCACCGACGGCGAAGTTTCCGTAGTCAGGCGCGGCGTAGGTCTTGGCAGCCATCAAGAAGGCGGTGAACAGCGAGAGCCCTCCCAGCAGGGGCAAGAGCCCTTGCATGATGATGTTGCGGGTGCTCGACCACATCGTCTTGCGGTAGAACCACACGCACGCGAACCCGGTAAGTCCGTAATAGAACGCGATCATCAATCCGACTGCAGCGATGGTGTCAGCCAAGATGTCGGTGCTCACCAGGGTCAAGCCCACGTAGAAGAGCGTGGAAACCACACCCATCCAAACCGTTGAGTCGAGCGGGGTGAGGTACTTGGGGTGGATGCGCGTGGAAACCACACCCATCCAAACAGTTGAGTCGAGCGGGGTGAGGTACTTGGGGTGGAT
>CALMMO010000222.1 GCA_937868455.1 uncultured Marmoricola sp. | reverse complement strand
GGGAGCACGTCATTTTCGACAACCTTTCCCACACCGCCATGATGTCGCTGCCGGTGTCGCCAGCGAAGTCCAAACCGGTGTGGCCATGGGCCCAAAGCCCGCCACCAGAGCCGAATCGAGCAGTGAGGTGATAGTCGACAGGGGCAACTGGCAAGAACCACTGGTTGAGCTTGAGCTTGCGGGCCTGACGTCCGGCAGAGAGTGCCAGTTGCTCCAAGGTGGCGGTGCGCGCCGCAGCGTCTTCGGTCACTTGGTCTTTGAGCTCGGCCTGGGCCGCGTCTTCTTCAGCAATCCGGTCGCTATCGCGGCTGATTGCCATCGCGCGGTCGCCGAGAGCGGGAGCCAGAGCGACCGCAGAAAGCCGATTGAGTTTGGCGGTTGACACATCGCTCGAGGCAACTGCTTGGCCGCTCATTGCGCCGCCAGCGGCGACCGCGACAGCAACGGAACCAGCCACAGTGGGGAGGATTGGGAGGCCGGTGAGGGGGTGTTTGGGGGTCGCTGCGCGCCGGGTTGCCTTCCGTCGACCACCTTGTGCAGGTGTCACGGAACGCGTCGGCGCTGAAGTGCGCCGATCAGCCCGGTGGCTTCCCATCGATTTCTCTTCCCCTAGAACTCGCCAGTACCCCGTGAGAGACCATAACGGAAAAGTCACGGAAACCACACTCGACGTCCACATATGTGGGCAACCAGACACCCGATGCGCATGGTTGCGTGTTAAGCAACAGATCCCCGTCCAACCCCTGGTGATGGTGGGGTGTTTGACGACTCGGTTTGACGGACTCCCAGACATGCGAAGCCGGGTTGTTGAATATGCAACAAATACCCTCTGACCAGTTGGTTAGGCTCTGGACATGTTGCGGATAGTGGTGGCCAAGCCCGGACTCGACGGCCACGACCGTGGTGCCAAGGTCGTGGCTCGGGCACTGCGAGACGCCGGGCACGAGGTGGTCTATACCGGTCTGCATCAAACTCCAGAGCAGATCGTGGAGACCGCAATCCAAGAAGATGCCGACCTTGTGGGCCTCTCGGTGTTGTCGGGGGCACACATGACATTGTTTCCTCGACTGATCGAACTCCTTGCCCAACGAGGTGCCGCTGACATCGGCGTCTTCGGGGGCGGCATCGTTCCCGAGGAAGACTTCGCAGCTCTTCGGGACTTGGGGGTGGCGATGATCTTCACCCCCGGTGCGACCACCACTGAGATCACTGACTGGGTCGCGCAGTACGAATCACGCAGTACGACGTAGAGGCATAGCTTTTTAGACGCATAGCTTTGAGGCGCACTGCGAATAAGCAACCGCTGAGTGTGAGCGGCGCCATAGCGCCTGACCGCTGATCGCTGCATGCTGACCCCTGAGCATGTCGACCCTTGCCCCGGCGTAGTGGCAGGCGGCTGAGCCGTCTAGGGTCGGTGCTAGCCCGAATTCAACCTCTTTAGACAGGTGAGCCTGTTGGACTTGATGGAGTACCAGGCGAAGGAACTCTTCGCCAAGCACGGCGTAGCCGTCACTCTCGGTAAGACCGTAGAGACCCCCGAAGCCGCTCGCGCGGCCGCCGAAGAGATTGGCGGCGTCGTGGTCGTCAAGGCCCAGGTCAAGGCCGGCGGCCGTGGCAAAGCCGGCGGCGTCAAGGTCGTGAAGACCCCCGATGAGGCAGAAGCAGCGGCCCGATCGATCCTCGACCTTGAAATCAAGGGCTTGCCGGTTAACCGAGTGCTGGTGGTGCCAGGCGCGTCGATCGAGGAGGAGTACTACTTCTCCTACCTGCTCGACCGGGCTAACCGTTCCTACTTGTGCATCGCAAGCGTCGAAGGTGGCGTTGAGATCGAAGAGGTCGCAAAGACCAACCCCGACGCGGTGAAGAAGATCTCGATTGACCCCATCGCGGGAGTCGATGCCGCCAAGGCTGCGGCAATCGCAGATGAGGCAGGTTTCCCTGCTCCCTTGCGCGATCAAGCGATCGAGATGATGCAGCGCTTGTGGGACGTCTTCACCAAAGAAGATGCCACTCTCGTTGAGGTCAACCCGCTGGCTCGACTCACTGGCGACAAGTTGGAAGCCCTCGATGGCAAGGTCTCCTTGGACGAGAACGCTGACTTCCGCCACGCCGACCACGAAGCCTTCGTGATCCGCGACGAAGAAGACCCCCTTGAGGCCAAGGCCAAAGACAAGAACCTCAACTACGTCAAGCTTGATGGCCAGGTCGGCATCATCGGCAACGGCGCTGGACTCGTGATGAGCACCCTCGACGTGGTCGCCTACGCAGGCGAACGCCACGGCGGTGTGAAGCCGGCCAACTTCCTCGACATTGGCGGCGGCGCCAACGCACAGGTGATGGCTGATGGTCTCGACATCATCCTCAACGACCCCGACGTACGCAGCGTTTTCGTCAACGTCTTCGGCGGCATCACCGCATGTGACGAGGTGGCCAACGGAATCGTCGGTGCCTTGGAAATCCTCGGCGATGAAGCCTCCAAGCCCCTGGTGGTCCGACTCGACGGCAACAACGTCGAAGAGGGCCGTCGCATCTTGGCCGAGGCAAACCACCCGCTCGTCACGGTGGTTGACACCATGGATGGCGCTGCCGAGAAGGCCGCAGAGTTCGCAGGAGCAGCACAGTGAGCATTTACCTGAACAAAGACTCCAAGATCATCGTGCAGGGCATGACCGGTGGCATGGGTTCCAAGCACACCACCTTGATGGTGGAGTCTGGCTCCAACATTGTGGGCGGCGTCAACGCTCGCAAGGCCGGCACCTCCGTCGAACTTGGTGGCAAGGACCTGCCCGTCTTCGGATCGGTGTCTGAAGCGATGGAGAAGACTGGGGCAGACGTTTCAGTGGTCTTCGTTCCGCCGGCATTCACCAAGGACGCCTGCATCGAGGCAATCGATGCTGGCATCGGCTTGCTGGTTGTGATCACTGAGGGTGTGCCGGTGCAAGACACCGCTGAGGTGTTCGCTTACTTGCAAAGCACCGCCAACGTTGGCGGCACCAAGATGATTGGCCCCAACTGCCCCGGCATCATCACCCCGGGTGAGTCGCTGGCTGGCATTACGCCACACACGATCGCGGGTAAAGGCCCGATCGGGTTGGTGTCGAAGTCAGGCACGTTGACCTACCAGATGATGTACGAGTTGCGTGACTACGGCTTCTCCACTGCGATCGGCATCGGTGGCGACCCCGTCATTGGTACGACGCACATCGACGCGCTCGAAGCCTTCGAGAACGACCCCGACACCTTGGCGATCGTGATGATCGGTGAGATCGGTGGCGATGCTGAGGAGCGCGCAGCGGCCTACATCGCAAGCAACGTGACGAAGCCGGTCGTCGGTTATGTCGCTGGGTTCACCGCGCCTGAGGGCAAGACGATGGGCCACGCTGGCGCGATCGTGTCTGGCTCATCAGGCACCGCCCAAGCGAAGAAGGAAGCGCTGGAGGCCGTGGGTGTCAAGGTCGGCAAGACGCCGAGCGAGACAGCTCAACTCATGCGCGAGGTCCTGCAGAACCTGTGATCCACATTCAGGTGGCTGCCCGCACTTAGTGCGCGGTGGCCACCTGAACTGCTTTTTGCAGCAAGACCTCGAAGGCCGGATCTGGCTCGAGTTGCATGTCGGAGATGTAGCCAAACGACACTAGGACGATGCGGTTGGGCCCCGCAAACCCAACGCCTTGGCTGTCGTACCAACCGGTGTCGCATTCACTGCATGCTTCGGGTGCGGCCGCGCTCAAGGTCCGGAAAACTGCCTCACCTCCGGTGGTGGAAGTCGAGGTGACCTTGCCCGCTCCCCTGACAGGGTGGGGGCTCTCGAAGGGCGCAGTGCACGTCTTGAGCCAGCCACGCACCGTGTTGAAGGCTGTGCGCGCTGCCTCTGAGGTGGGGAACTCTAAGGCGGCAGTCGCGATGTGAGTGTTGATGAGGCGTAGGCCTGGGGCCGAGCCGTCGAACTCGGAGAGGGCCGATCGGGCGGGGTTGAGGCTGCGCAAGGTTGCCTCTTCGCACGCCAACGTGGGTTTGTCGGAGTTCGGCACCTGGTTCACCGTGGTGCGGTGGCCGCGCAAGATGGTGCGCACTTGGGCTTGGTTGAGCACCTTCAGCGGTGTTGTCGGCTGAGGGGTGGAGCTCGAGCCTGTCGATGGAGTAGCTGACCCCGACGCGGCGGTGGTTTCACCCGAGGAGGGGGCCGACGGTGCGCCGGCTCCACAGCCAACAAGCAGCGTGGTCGTGAGCGCGATAGCTGCGCACAGTGCTGTTTTCATGTGGGTCTCCTCATGTCGGTGCTCTTGTGACGCGGCCGAGGGCACCTAGGTTGCTTAGGTCACCGCATTGCGTGCGGAGTACGTCGGATCCAGGTGCTCCCCAGACTGGAGAACCTCAACCAATTGGTCAACCGCATCCCACACATCCACGTGACGCACATAGAGAGGCGCGAAGCCGAAGCGGGCTAGCCCAGGCTCTCGATAATCGCCGATGACGCCGCGCGCGACCAGTGCCTGCACGAGTGCGTAGGCATGGGGATGGGTGAACGAGACTTGGCTGCCACGAGCATCGGTCATCGGTGTCACGATCTGTGCCTCGGGCACTCGCTGGATCAGCAGATCAGCAAAGAGTTGGGTCAAAGACAGCGATTGGGCTCGCACCGATGCCATCTCGACGCCGTCATAGGCGTCCAAGGCGGTCTCAAGGACGCTGAGGGCCAGCACCGGGTGTGTGCCCGAGGCGAGCCGACTGACGCCAGGCAGCGGTTCGTAGTCAAGGCTCATGGCGAAGGGTGAGGCGTGGCCCATCCAACCCTGGATGGGGTTGTGCAAGACGTCATGGAGACGAGGGTTGACCCAGGTGAAGGCGGGCGAGCCAGGGCCACCGTTGAGGTACTTGTAGGTGCAACCAACCGCGAAGTCCGCATCGGCGCCCTCAAGATCGACCTGCACCGCGCCAGCCGAATGGCACAAGTCCCACTGCACGAGTGCGCCCACGGCATGGGCTTGTCTGGTGATTTCGGCCAAGTCGTACATCGCGCCCGTGCGGAAGTCGACGTGGGTCAGCGAGAGCAGCCCCACCGACTCATCGAGCGGGAAGTCATCGGGTGTGCACCAACGGATCTCTAGGCCCAGGAGGTCGGCCACCCCGGCGGCGACGTACCCATCGGTGGGGAAGGTGGCGCGCTCGATCATGATCACGTTGCGATCAGGGCGCATTCGGTGGGCAGCCACCATGGTCTTGAACAGGCTGACGCTCGTGCTGTCACCCACATGTACGTCGCCAGGTTGCGCGCCGATCAGCCGGGCAATCTTGGCCCCCACTCGGCGGTGGAGGCCGATCCAATCCGCGGAGTTCCACGATCGAATCAGGTCCGTGCCCCACTCGTTCTCGAGCACCTGCGCCATGCGTTGGCGCACCCCGACAGGCAGTGGGCCAAGGGAGTTGCCATCGAGGTAGTTGATGCCTTCGGGAAGCTCGAAACGCGACCGCGTGTGGGCTAGCGGCGAATCAGAATCGAGCGACTCAGCGTCGGCTCTGGTCAGCAGAATCGGTTCAGGCATGGACAGACGTTAGAGCATGGCCCGGTGAGCCACGCAATTACGGGTGATCAGTTGGGCGTGCTGCTCGGCGAGGGTGTTGCGGAGCTTGCCGGCGCACTTTGAGTTGGCCTTTTAAGCTCCAGGAGTCGGTCTCGTGCGCGTTGGGTGAGGGCCTCAAAGACTGCTTTCTCCATCGTGGCATCGCCGTCGGGGACAAAGTTGAGTTGGGCTACATATGGCCCCACTTGCACAATCCCCATCAAGAACCGCACGGTGGTCCTGTCTTTGATCTCACTATCGAGGCGCCAGGTGTGCCATTGCGAGCGGAAGCGCGAGGAGTCTTGGCCAGCAGCATCTGAAATCGAAGCGCTAAGTTGGCGGTCTTCGCACGTGCTCATGGCCTTGACGACCTCAGCTACAAAGTTCTTTGCGTCCTGCTCGGACTCGAAAGTCCCGATGGTTTCTGATAACCCGAACTGGTCGGGCAGCCCGGCCTCGGGGATCAAGAAGGTGCGCGTGAGTTGCGACTTCGATGCGCTGAAATCTGCGTCGTCGCAACTGGTCGCTGCAGGGTTGATTTCGCTGGGTGCGGCATCGGTGCCAGCCCAGGGGTTGGTGATGTTGCCTACGGCTGGCAGGTCAGCGACCGCGAGCATTCCGAGGGCTTCGCCACTGGGTGGCGGCGGCAACTCCTCGATCTCGGGGGAAAGTTCACAGCGGCCAGTGATGCGGCTGCCGCAGATCTTGTAAAGCGAGGAGTTCAAGGTGTCGGCCAAGGCAGTGATACCGGCCCCGCGGTTGCCTTGGGACTGCACGGTGGTCCAGGTCGTGATCTGACCAACGCGAGCGATCCCGACAGCGAAGTTGTTGGCGGGGGCATCGGCTTGTTGGGGCTCCGAGCGGAACTGCAGGACCAATGCTTCGTCGCCCAACTTCTTGATTTGGTACGACGAGAGCAGTTGAAGCCGAGCTTCTTGGCAACCTGCGAACCAGGACACCACGTTGGAATAGGCCTGCTTGGCCAACAAAACCGACTGGGAAACCTCAATGGTTTGTACGGCCTCTCGGCTGGGTTTGCCGGAGTAATCGAGGGTGCGCACGAGCGCTTTGCGTCCCTCGGGATCAGCGAAGCGCTCCTTTTGGCACCGAGAGTTGAGCCCGTCGCCCTCGGTGTTGTCGGTTGTGGAAGCTTCCTTCCACAGGGCAGGGTCGCCCAAGGGCTGCAAGGCGGTCGGGGTGAGCAACATGGCGCTGGTCACTGCGGGACCCAAGGCGGGTGCGTCTGGCAAGACGCTGCCCGGTGCTGCCTTCACCAGATATCCGGCGCCGGCTGTCAAGGCGATGGCTGCCGCAACGCCGATGCCTAAACGTCGCCCAGTGCGGACCTTGGCGGTGCGGCGTACATCTTTTGCCGCGGGCGGAGCTGCCTGGTCGAGAATGGGGGCGAGTTGTTCGAGCTTTGACGCGGCATCTTCGGGAGTGGTCTTGAGCGCCTCGCTGAGCTGGGTCAGCCCAGTTTCGAAGAGCTGGTCAAGACCGTCTTCGGGCTCATCAATGATGCGCGCGATCGTCTGCAGCGGAAGGTCGCTGAGCCCAGCCAAAACCAACGCTTTGCGAGGTTGCAGCGTCACCGCTTGCAGTGCGGTGAGGACGCCTTGCTGCTCGGGGGTGATGAGCTTGTTGCGTCGAGTCGAAGGGCGATGAGTCTGCCACTGGGCTAGTTGCCAGGCGCGAGCACGGACAACATCGACCGGGTGTTCGTCAGTCGGGCCAGGCCAGTGCTGCCACAACTCTGCAAATGAGCGTTTGAGTGCTGTTTGGGCTACGTCGAGATCGCCACAGATCGCCAGTGTCTGCAGCAAAAGGGGGCGCCACTTCGAGGAGTAAAAGGTGTCGAAGTCGGATTCGGAGGTAGCCATCGCCCTCCGAGGGTACAAGTTGGACACCCCGATGGCTCAACTGATGTGGGGAACTTGGCATTGTCTTAGCGGACCAAGCGGGCGTGGCTTGCGCGGCTACGCGGCCCGACTGGGCGACGATATGACCCACCATGACCAACTCTTCCAACGCGAAAGCAGTGGTGCGCCCGCTGCCTGTCACTGCTGCCGTCGTGGCGGTGCTCAGCGGCTTAGCGGGGATTGGACTCTCGTTCCTGGGGCTGCTCGTGGGCTGGGGCATTGGTGGCACGCCCGGCACGGTTGGTGATGTGCTGCGATCGGCTGTGAACCTCTGGCTGCTCTCTCATCGAGCTGGGCTTCGCCTCGACAGCGAGTTGTACACATTGGCGCCCTTGGGGCTCACCATCGTGTGGGTCTGGATTGCATTTCGCGCGACCCGGTGGGCTGCGGCGACGGCCCCCCGCGCTGAACTTATTGACTTGGTCCAGGCTGGGCTGGTCTTTGTGGGCACCTACGCAGTGATTGCTGAGGTTGCCGCGGTGCTTGCCACCCGGGAGAACGCCAGTGCCAACTTGGTTCAGGTGCTCGCAGGCTCTGCCGGGGTGGCGCTCGTGGCCGGTGCTTGTGGCTTGGCGATCGGCTCGGGGGTGCTGAAGAAACTGCCATGGATCCACGACCTGCCTGATGGGCTTGATGCCCGCACGCTGCACCTGGGTGCACGTGTGGTCAAGGGAGTGTTACTGGCTGCTGCGGTGGTCGCACTAGCTAGCGGGTTGTGGCATGCCGGGGAGGTGGCCGCATCGTTTGCACGTCTCGATGTTGGTTTCGCTGAGGGCGCCTTGGTCGTCGTACTCATGGTGATGCTGTTGCCCAACGCCATCTTGTGGAGTCTGAGCGCCTTACTCGGCCCCGGCTTCAGCGTCGGCACGGGCACCTATGTTTCCGTTTCAGCCGTGAAGCTTGGTCCGCTGCCAGCCTTCCCATTGCTGGCGGCGCTGCCCAACGAAGGCGCCGCGCCATGGTGGACGTCGTTGCTGTTAACCGTGCCAGCCATCGTCACTATCGGCTTGGTGGTCAAAGATTTGTGGGCCAATCCGGTGCTGGAATGGCGAGAGTCAGCGACGCGTGGGGCCGCCGCGGGCGGTGGGGCCGGCCTCTTCATCGGGGTCTTGGTTGGGCTCTCGGGTGGCTCCATGGGCAGTGGACTGCTGGCCCATGTGGGGCCTCACCTGTGGGCGCCGCTGAGTGTGTCGGTGCTGACGTTAGGTATGAGCGGTGTCATGGCGGCGGTGGGGGTCACTGCCCTGCAGCGGCGCTGGGATCCGTCGCTGCAAACCGAACGCAAACTCTGACTAGGCTCACGTAGGTGACTGCTCGGCTCGTCGTACTCATTTCAGGGTCTGGAACCAACCTGCAAGCACTGCTCGACGCTTGCCAAGACACTGCCTACGGTGCCCAGGTGGTGGCGGTGGGGGCAGACCGAGACCACATTGAAGGGCTAGCTCGAGCCGAGCGAGCCGACGTACCAACCTTTGTGTTGCCGGTTTCGAGCGCACCCACGCGAGCAGACTGGGACGTCGCCCTCACCGAGATGGTGGCGGCCTATGAGCCAGACATCGTGGTGCTAGCGGGCTTCATGAAACTGGTCGGAGAGGCATTCCTGGCTCGCTTTGAGGGCGTCGTGGTGAACACTCATCCGGCGTTATGCCCGGCCTTCCCAGGCACCTCGGGCCCAGCCGATGCGCTGGAGTACGGCGTCAAAGTCACTGGAGCCACCTTGTTTGTCGTCGACCGTGGCGTCGACACCGGCCCGATCGTTGCCCAAACGGTCGTACCCGTGTGTGAGGGCGACGACGTGTACACGCTCCATGAGCGGATCAAGGGCGCTGAGCGCACGATGCTGGTCGACTCGATTGGGCAGATGGCGCGCCAGGGGTTTCGGGTCGAGGGCAGACACGTGCTCATCGGCTCGGCCAGTTAGGCTGGCCGCACACAAGCGGGTGGATGACCACCGGGAAGTGACAAGGCGTCGGCCATCGCCCGCCTGGGTGGCCGCCCCTAGGTCAGGAGCATTTCAATGAACGACCAGATCCCGATTAGACGCGCGTTGGTGTCGGTCTATGACAAGACCGGGCTCGCCGAACTCGTCACAGGCCTGCATGAGGCCGGTGTCGCCATGGTGTCCACAGGTGGCTCGGCGGCTCTCATCGAGAGCCTCGGTTTGCCCGTCACCAAGGTCGAAGATCTCACCGGCTTTCCCGAGTGCCTCGATGGCAGGGTCAAGACGCTGCACCCGCGCGTGCACGCTGGCATCTTGGCCGACCGTCGCCTCGATGATCACGTGGCGCAGTTGCGCGACCTGGAGGTCGAGCCTTTCGACCTCGTCGTCGTCAACCTGTACCCGTTCTTGGACACGGTGATGTCGGGGGCCACCCCAGACGAGTGCGTTGAGCAAATCGACATCGGTGGACCTTCGATGGTGCGCGCGGCGGCGAAGAACCACCCCTCAGTCGCTGTGGTGACCTCCCCCGATCGCTACGGCGAAACTTTGGAGGCAGTGGCCGCTGGCGGTTACACGTTGGCGCAACGCAAGCGATTGGCCGCTGAGGCGTTCGTGCACACGGCGACGTACGACGTGAATGTGGCTAGCTGGATGGGCAACGTGGTCACAGACACCTCTGACGGCAGCGGTTATCCGGCGTGGGCGGGCGCGACGTGGACGCGCTCCGCGGTGTTGAGGTACGGCGAGAACCCCCACCAAAGTGCCGCGCTCTATCTGAACAATTTCGGCACCGGGCTAGCTCAGGCAACTCAGCTGCACGGCAAAGAGATGAGCTACAACAACTACGTCGACTCCGATGCCGCTCGTCGTGCTGCCTATGACTTTGACGCACCGGCGGTGGCGATCATCAAGCACGCCAACCCGTGCGGGATCGCGGTCGGAGACGACGTTGCCGAGG